>NZ_JBNGOT010000012.1:0-135437 GCF_050589705.1 Sunxiuqinia rutila | reverse complement strand
GAATTTGCTGAATTAATAAATAAACAAAAATTGGCAGCATAGCTTAACTCAATGTCCACTTTTTTGTTGCAAGTTCAATGGGTTAGGAGAAAAGAGAGAAGATGAACCAGGCAGAAGGCAGAAGGCAGAAGGGAGAAGGCACGAGGTCACGAAGACACGAACGTACGAACTCACGTACAACCCAATAATCTGACTATCCGAAAATCAATTTTTATGACAAACTTTTTAACCACAGAGTGACCAGGAGTAATTCACAGAGCAAAAAACAATGACTATCGAATAACCGACAACTGACATCAGGAAACTGGCAATAGCCTACAGATTGCTTCGCTGCTCTCGCAATGTCGGAATTGGAATTTGAAGCTCTAAACAGATAATTGAGATCCCCATGCGCTTTGCGCCAAGATACTGATGAACTCAGGCACTGAGAACTCCAAATAGAAGCAGGCCGGTGATTGAACCGTTTGATTAACGGATTCGATCCAGCACAAACACGCCACAAACAGCTTCGCTGTCGAAGGTCGATCCGACCATTTGGTTTTCGCTCATGTGCTGGATTTCGAAGGTATTGGGTAAATAGCTAATCGGAACGCCGTTTTGCAGGGCGGTAACCGCTACACTTTCCAGCAACAGGCTGCCATCAGTCATGGTGCCTTTTACTGTTTCCTTGACTTCAATGCGGTAGTTGTTTTCCACTTCTTCGGTAAACGAAAACAGGCCGCTAACCTCATTGCCGGTTTGGGTAAATTCCACCTGTCCTGTTGATTGGCCGTATTCAAAATCTTCGCGATAGGTCCAGTTTCCGCTAATATTCATGTTTCTTTATTTTTGACGGCAAACTTAGCAATTATTTTGGCACAACGGCTCAAGGGCTTGCCGGGCTAATTGTGCTCAGGGGATTCGGATTAAAAAATGGAAAGCTGCGATTTGGTGGTAAATTCCTCGAGAAACTTCATGCCTTTGTACGAGTTTCCTTTGCTGTTCAGCCGGGGGCTCCAAACGGCAATCACATAGTGTTTCGGATGAATGGCGACAATGCCTCCGCCAACGCCGCTTTTCCCCGGCAGGCCAACCTTAAATGAAAATTCTCCTGACTCGTCGTAGAACCCACAGGTTTGCATCAAGGCTTTTACCCTTTTGGATTGGCTTTGGCTGAGTACCCTGCTGCCCGATAAGGTGCAACCGTCATTGGCCAGAAACAGAAATAAGCCGGAAAGCTCCTGGCAATTGACTTCCAGCGAGCAGAGGTTGAAGTAAAAGTTGAGCACATCGGCCGGTTCGTTTTCAATGTTTCCAAACGATTTGATGAGGTTACACAAAGCCACATTTCGGTAGCCCACTTGCTTTTCCGAGGTGGCTATTCGGGACGAATAGTCAATCTTGCGGTTGTTACTTAGTGAGCGGATAAACGCCAGAAAATCTTCCTTGGGATGCTCCAAATGACTCAGCAGGATGTCGGAAATAACCAAGGCCCCGGCATTAATAAACGGGTTGCGCGGAATGCCATTTTCCACTTCAAGCTGAATCAATGAATTGAAAGCTGTTCCGGAGGGCTCTACGCCCAGACGTTCCCATATTTTTTCGCCAAGAATTCGATAGGCCAGGCTTAACGAAAGGACTTTGGCAATACTTTGAATCGAAAATGTTTCGTAGCAGTTGCCAATGCCAAAACCGGTGTTGTCGATGGTTGAAAGATAAACGCCAAACTTCTCCGGCTCAACTTTCTTGAGCTCCGGAATGTAAGAGGCAACCTGTCCTTTGGCTTCCAGTGAATCTACTTCATGAAAGACCTCTTGAATGATTTCGTTTAAATACACCTTTTTCAGTTTTTAATGAACGTTTGAACCTGAGCCTGTTTCGTGACTCGCAACTGCTTTCTAAAAATAGAAAAACCGGGATTACGATCGCAGCTTTCAACAGCACTTTAAAGATGATTTTTGCACATGTTTTCCTGGTTCTGTCTGCAGGAAGCTTGTGGGGGCTTGATAGCAGAGGGCAGAGAGCAGAGAGCATGGGGCAAAGGGGTAGGAGGTTAGAGTAAGAACGCACGAAGGCACGAACGTACGAAGTCAGGAGGTCACGAACTCAAGAACGTATGAACTCACGCACAAGCTGACTATCTGAACATCCGAGAACCAAGGAAACAGGCAGAAGGCAGAAGGCACGAACGTACGAAGGCACGCATCTTCAAAAAGCTGACCATTTGATTACCACGCAAATAGCTGTTGACTAACAACCAATGACCACCATTGACAACGGAAAACTGACAACGGAAAACTGACATCAATCTTTTTAATCACAGAGCGACACCGAACAAAAAAAAACCACCTTCCCGAAGGAAGATGGTCTTTTGATGTATAGTAAAACGGTTTTTTGCGTATTACTTTTCTTCAGCTGATTCCGGAGTGAAATCCATCGCAGCCAAACGCTTGTAAGAAGCGTGACGCCACTTGGCATTCTCTTCAGAAGCTTTAAACAGCTCAGCAGCTTGTTCCGGGAACGACTTTTTCAGTGAAGTATAACGAACTTCTCCGTTCAAGAAATCCTGGAATTTGCTCCAATCCGGTTCTTTTGAATCCAGCACGAATGGGTTTTTGCCTTCAGCTTCGTGCAGCGGATTGTAGCGGTACAGTGACCAGTAACCTGCTTCAACTGCTTTTTTCTCTTCAGCCTGAGAAGCGCCCATGCTGGCACGCAATCCGTGGTTGATACATGGAGAATAAGCAATGATTAAGGATGGTCCTGGGTAAGCTTCCGCTTCGCGAAGTGCTTTCAGGTATTGAGCCTGGTTAGCGCCCATAGCAACTTGTGCCACGTAAACGTAACCGTATGACATGGCCATTACACCCAAGTCTTTTTTGCGGATTTTCTTACCTGAAGAGGCGAATTTAGCAACGGCACCAACCGGAGTTGATTTTGAAGCCTGACCACCAGTGTTGGAGTAAACTTCGGTATCCATTACCAATACGTTTACATCTTCACCTGAAGCCAATACGTGGTCTAGACCACCGTAACCGATGTCATAAGCCCATCCGTCACCACCAAATACCCAAACGGATTTTTTCACCAGGTATTTTTTCAGGCTAACGATGTCTTTGGCGTAATCGGCATCTTTACCTTCCAGTACAGCCAACACTTTTGCTGATGCTTCTTTTGAAGCTTCGGCATCGTTTTTACCTTCAATCCAGGCAGTGAAAGCTGCTTTTTCGTCTTCACTAATTCCGTTTTGAAGCGCCTCGCTCATGATGCTTTCAATGCGGTCGCGTTGAGCTGAAACACCTTCAGCCATACCGAAACCGTACTCGGCATTGTCTTCGAACAATGAGTTGGCCCAAGCTGGCCCTTGTTCGCTTTCTTTGTGTTTGCAGTATGGCGTGGCAGGAGCCGAACCACCGTAGATTGAAGAACATCCGGTAGCATTGGCAACCATCATACGCTCGCCATAAAGTTGCGTAATCAGTTTGATGTATGGTGTTTCACCACAACCAGCACAAGCTCCGGAGAACTCAAACAATGGTTGAGCAAACTGTGAGTTTTTAACTGATTTGTATTTGTCGACAACTTTTTCTTTGTAAGTGACTTTTTTGTCCATGTACTCCCAGCGGGCAACTTGGTCTTCTTGAGTTCCAAGAGGCTTCATTACCAGTGCTTTTTCTTTTGAAGGACAAACATCGGCACAGTTTCCACAACCCGTACAGTCAAGAACTGAAACCTGAATACGGAAGTTCAAGCCAGGGAATTGTTTGGTTGGAGTAGCTGTTTTTGTTGTTGTTCCTTCGGGAGCGTTGGCCATTTCCTCTTCAGTCATCAGGAATGGACGAATAGCAGCGTGAGGACAAACGTAAGCACATTGGTTACACTGAATACAGTTGTCATCTTGCCACTCAGGAACGTTAACAGCGATACCGCGTTTTTCGAATGCTGATGTTCCTTGCTCAAACGTACCGTCTTCATACCCTTTGAAGGTAGAAACAGGCAGGTCGTTTCCTTTTTGAGCGTTGATTACATCCACAAATTTGCTGATGTATTCCGGACGGTCAGTAGCAGCAGCTTCTTCTTCCAGTTTAATGTCAGCCCATTCAGTAGGAACTTCAACTTTGGTTACGTTTTGACCACCAGCTTCAACAGCGGCAAAGTTCATGTTAACGATTTTCTCACCTTTGGCACCGTATGATTTTACAATGGCTTTTTTCATTTCTTCAACCGCTTGGTCGTAAGGAATTACGCCAGTGATTTTGAAGAAAGCCGATTGCATGATGGTGTTGGTACGAGTTCCTAATCCCAATTCTTCACCCAGTTTAGTACCGTTGATGATGTAGAATTTGATTTCGTTTTCAGCCAGGTAACGCTTCATCGCGTTTGGCAAACGTTTTTTGGTTTCTTCCTCATCCCAAATAGAGTTCAATAGGAATGAACCACCTTTTTTCAAGCCTTTCAGTACATCGTACAAGTTGACATAGGCAGGAACGTGGCAGGCAACAAAGTCAGGCGTTGTTACCAGGTAAGTTGAACGGATTGGGCTATCACCAAAGCGCAGGTGAGAACAAGTGAAACCACCTGATTTTTTTGAGTCATACTCAAAATATCCCTGGCAGAATTTGTCGGTTGCACTACCGATAATTTTGATGGAGTTTTTGTTGGCTCCAACCGTACCATCTGAACCTAAACCGTAGAATTTAGCTTCGTAGATTCCTTCAGGAGAAACTTTTACTTCTTCTTTTAAAGGAAGTGATTTGAAGGTAACATCATCTACGATACCCAAGGTAAAGCCGTTTTTAGGCTCTGCCATTTCCAGGTTTTCGTAAACAGCGATGATTTGTGAAGGAGTGGTATCTTTTGATCCCAATCCGTAACGTCCACCAACAATAACAGGCGCATTTTCTTTTCCGTAGAACAAGTCTTTAATATCCAGGTACAATGGCTCGCCATTTGCTCCCGGCTCTTTGCTGCGGTCAAGTACGGCAATACGCTTAACGCTTGCAGGCAATACGTTCATGAAATATTTTGCACTGAACGGACGGTACAGGTGAACAGACAACAAACCAACTTTTTTGCCTTGAGCAGCCAAGTGGTCGATTGTTTCTTTGATAGTCTCAGTAACTGATCCCATCGCAATGATGATATCTTCAGCATCTTCAGCACCGTAGTAAGTGAATGGGTGATACTGACGTCCGGTCAGTTTTGAAATTTCTTGCATGTACTCATTTACGATATCAGGAACGGCATCGTAAAATGGGTTTGAAGCTTCTTTAGCCTGGAAGAAAATATCCGGGTTTTGAGCTGTACCACGAGTTAGAGGAGACTCAGGATTCAACGCACGGTCGCGGAATGCTTGCAGGGCATCGTAATCAATCAATGGGCGGATGTCTTCTTGATCGATCACTTCAATTTTTTGAATTTCGTGTGAAGTACGGAATCCGTCAAAGAATGACAGGAATGGAACGCGTGATTTTAGTGTTGCCAGGTGAGAGACACCAGCCAGGTCCATTTCTTCCTGAACAGAACCGGCGGCCAACATGGCAAATCCAGTTTGACGGGCAGCGTAAACGTCAGAGTGGTCTCCGAAGATTGACAACGCATGTCCGGCCAGGGCACGGGCACTAACATGGAAAACAGTCGGTAACAATTCACCAGCAATTTTATACATGTTAGGGATCATTAGCAACAATCCTTGAGAAGCCGTGTAAGTTGAAGTCAATGCACCTGATTGAAGTGCTCCGTGAACAGCACCAGCGGCACCACCTTCACTTTGCATTTCAGCCAAACGCACCGGACGGCCAAACAGGTTTTTCTTTCCTTTTGCAGCCCATTCATCCACATATTCAGCCATGGTTGATGATGGCGTAATGGGATAGATACAGGCAACTTCGCTAAACATGTAACTCATATGCGCTGCCGCATAGTTTCCGTCACATGTAATGAATTTTTTTTCTTTTGCCATTTTATTCAAGTTAAATTTCAGATGTATATTCTAATTCTAATTTCAAATACCAAGTTTTAAAACCCAATCAGAAACAAGCAACTCGTGACTAGTATAAAAATCCGAACAGCCATAAGGGGATTTTATTCCCGCTGCCTTCTTCAATCATGTCAGCAGCTGCATAGGTTTCTTTTTCTGGTTCTGTATATTTCCCTCCCACGATAAAGTGGTAGTTGTCGTTGACTTTAAAATCGGCTTTGTCCGAGCTTTTTATGTCGTGCCGATAGCCCACCTGGTTGTAAAAAAAGGTGGTGCGCAGGTTCCGGTTTGTAATGTTATTGGGTTCTACGGCAAATAAAATATTGGTGTTATGCGCGTAGACCAAATCCGGCTTTTTTAGTTGATCATCGCCCCCGTTGGAGAAAAGCATGTTGATTAGACGTGCATTCTTCAGGTAGCGCAAATAGTTCATTACCGTGGCGCGTGAGGTTTCCACATCGTTGCTGATTTTACTGATGTTGGGCGAAAATGGTACTTCGCTTACAATAATCTGCAACAACTTGCGAAGCTTGGGCAAGTACTTTAACTCAATTTGGTTGAGGTAAGTCACATCCAGCTCCAGTGCCAGGTTAACGTGCTTGAGCAGCGTTTCATTGTAAAACGGTTTGTTGTTCAGGAAATACGGATAAAAACCGATTTGAAGGTACTCTTCAAAATACGCCAGGGGTTTTACCTGGTTGGTTATTTCCTGGGCAATTTGCTGGTGGTTGGTGATGATCTCATCCAACGTATATTGTGGAAACTCGAATTTTCCGCGATAATTCAGGTATTCTCTGAAAGACAAACCTTCCAGATGATATACTTTAATGATGTTTTTAAGGTGGGTATTGCCTTCAATAACTCGCAAAACAGGTGATGCCGAGAAGACAATTTTCAACTCGGGCATATCGTCATAGCAGGCGCGTAGCTCTTTTGACCACTCCGGGTATTTGTGAATTTGATCGAGGATAAGCACTTTGCCACCCTTTTTGTAGAATTCATCGGCAAAGTTGTAAATCTTTCTGCGGGTAAAATAGAAGTTGTTCAGGCTTACATACAGGCAGGATTTGTCCTCCAGGTATTTTTCCCTTACCAGGTTGTGCAAAAAGGTTGTTTTGCCCACGCCACGGAATCCTTTAATACAAATAAGGCGGTGAGACCAGTCAATTTCATCGAGTAATTCACGTCGGATGGTCTTACGCGGTTGTTCAAATAGTGTCTGATGAATTTGTATGAGGTTTTCCACGGCTAAATCTTAATTTCTGCAAACAAAAGTAAGCAGTAAGTTTTATTTTTTGCAATCTGGAGATAACAATTTCATGTGGATTGTGTAATTTATAATTGGTAAAAATAAGCGCCCGAATAAGCTTCTGGACCATAAATTCTAGGGCTAGTAAAGATTATCCCTATTTTTGCACAAATTTGAAATTATCATGCATCAACCAAAACCTGAATTACTTTTACCGGCCGGAAACACGGAGGCTTTTTACGCTGCTTTAGAAGCTGGCGCTGATGCCATTTATCTTGGCATGCGGAATTTTAATGCACGAGGTCGTGCCACCAACTTCAGCGAAAGTCATTTGCTTGCTGCTTTGCAGGAGGCTAAAAAGCGAAAGGTGAAAATTTACGTGACGCTCAATACTGTTATCAAAAACAAGGAAATTGATGATTTGCTGGATGTGCTGACTTTTCTGGAGCGTGCCGGTGTTGATGCTATTATTATTCAGGATTGGGGTTTGTATTATATTGCGCGCTTGCGCTTCCCAAAGCTGGTGATTCATGCCAGTACGCAAATGGGGAATCACAACTCGCTGGGCGTTGATTTTTCGGAGCAAAAGAAAATTGCCCGGGTGATTTTGGCGCGTGAGCTGACAATGACCGAACTGACAAACATTGCCGGACGCTCGAAAACTGAGCTGGAACTGTTTGTGCACGGTGCTTTGTGCTATTCGTTTTCCGGACTCTGCTTTTTTAGCAGTTACCTGGGGGGGCGTGGCGCTAACCGGGGGCTGTGCGCCCAGCCATGTCGCCGCATTTACCAGGACAACCAGCAAAGCAAATTCTTATTCAACCTGAAAGATAACCAGCAGTTGCCCAACCTGGAAAAACTAAAAGAGCTGGGCATCCGTTCATTAAAGGTGGAAGGCCGTATGAAGTCGGCGGATTACGTTTTTCGGGTAGCCAAAGCCTATCGCATGGCGATTGATCATCCGGAAAAGAAGGCGGAAGCCGAAGAGCTGCTGAAGTTGGATTTTGGTCGTGAAAAGATAGCCTATTTCCTGGGGAAAGATGTGAAGGATGGCATTACCGATACTTCAAATACCGGAATTTCCATCGGATTTATCAAGACATTAAGCAAGGACAAGGTGATGTTTGAGTCGACAACCGAAATGAAGGAAGGCGACCGCATTCGTATTCGGAATGTGAAGGATGACAGCACAGTCAACGTCAAGTTACGCGACTTGAACCTTGATGATGATTGCTATTCATTTACCTTTACCGGTCAGGAAAAGCTTCATGTGGGAGATGAGTTGTTTTGGGTGGGGCGTCGCGAACAGCGTTTTCCCGGCAAATTTGCCAATCTGCCACATGCACGTATGAAAGCGCTTCCGTATGGCGAGAAAAAGAAGTTTCGTCAGCAGTTGCTCATTAAATCCCGGCCTTCGAAATCCCGCTTATTTATTCGGGTTGACCAGCCGGACTGGTTACGCAAGCTACGGATGGAAGAAGCTGATGGTGTGATTTTGTCTTTCACGCGTAAAGATCTGGAAAGCTTTGATTTTTCGCTCCGGTTCATTCAGCAAAACAAGCATAAACTATACATTGAGTTGCCGAAATTTATTTCGGAGGAACACCTGGATACTTACCGGAAGTTGGTTAAAAAGATTGAAACGCAAGGGATTCGTCAGTTTTTTATCAGTCACCTGTCGCAAAAACTGTTGTTGTCAAAGGACAGCCAGGTGAGCAGCAACGAAAATGTGTATGTGTATAATGATGCCGCAGCCAAAATGCTGAATGAAACCCAAATTCGAAACTTTTGCTATCCGCTCGAAAACGATTTTGACAACCTGAAAACCATGCAAAACAAGCAGGGAATTGTGCTGCTTCATGCTTATCCGGAGTTGTTTTATTCGCGCATGCCAGTCCAGGTTGCCAATGATGACAACCAATTTGTGGATGATACCAACAAAACCTTTCAGAAAACAAACAAAGACGGGATTACAGTGGTAACACCCGATTTTCCTGTGAGTCTTTTGCAATACAAAAGTCAGTTGGTGAAGGAAGGATTTTCCAACTTTATGATTGATTTAAGCCACGAAAAACCGTCGAAACATATCATTAAAAAGATTTTGACAAAATACCGGTTTTCAGAGCAGTATCAGCCATCAACAACCTTCAATTTTAAAAAGGGTTTGCAGTAGGCAGTATTTATCGGTTTTTCATGTTTTGTAAAATATTGGGGCTAAAACTGGCTTTGCCATTAGGCATTTTTATATCTTAGTCAACCAATTTACCAGGAGCACAAACTAAGACGATGAACTAAACATGAATAAATCAAAATTTTTAAGCCTGCTAATTGTTGGTCTTTTGTTGGTTTGCCCGGCTTTTGCTCAAATCAGCATGGAGCGGGTAGATGAGGGGATCCTATTTACCGATGGGAAAAAGAAAATTGCCTTTTACGTGAAAGAAGCTCCGGCGATGAACCTGGACAAAGGGCGTACCAACTATTTCCACCCTGTTTATTTGCCGGATGAGACGGTGCTGACGGAGAATTCTCCGGAAGACCATATTCATCATCGCGGAATTTTTTGGGCCTGGCATCAGATTTTGATCGAAGGCGAGTCCATTGCAGATCAATGGGAGTTGAAGGATTTTATTCATGATGTAAGATCGGTCGAATTTGTTCGTCCTTCGCCAGACTTGGGAACACTGAAAACCCGAGTGGAATGGAAATCTCCGAATTACAGGGAGGGAGCAACGGCTTTTGTGGAAGAAAGTACCAAAGTGCATTTTCATCAGCAGTCCAAAAACTACCGGATCATTCAGTTTGAAATTCAGTTAAAAGCCTTGACCGATGGGGTTGCGTTGGGGGGATCGGATGATGTGAAAGGCTATGGCGGATTTTCAACTCGTATCAAGCTTCCGGAAGATGTTACGTTTTCTTCAGAAAATGGAGCAGTGCAACCCCAAAAGGAAGCGGTTGAAGCCGGAAAACTGATGCATATAAAAGGTTCAATGGCTAAAAATGGCGGCCAGGGAGGAATGCTGATTTATTCTGAAAACGATTTTGAAACAGCCCAAAGCTGGATCTTACGTAGTCAAAATAGCATGCAAAATGCCGTATGGCCGGGACGAATACCTGTCTCGATTTCAACGATTAATCCCACCGTGTTGCGTTATGCAGTTGTTCTTTATTCCGGGAAAATCAATGAAGGGCGTGTATTGAAAGCGCTTCAGAAATTACAATGGAACTAAGAGCTTACAGGAAGATTGTTCGTTTCTCTTCGTGGCTTTGCAGGCAATAATCCAGCAGTTGAATCACATCACGGCTTTCCTCTGGTTTTACAGCCAATTCTGCTCCGTTGGTTAACACATCGTATATGTTTTCATAGTAGGAGTTATAGTTGCCTGGCAGGGTTTCAATGGTACCTTTAATGTTTAGTCCGTTCCACTCCGTATTTAGTTGTCCCCAGTATGCTTTGGGCTCAGTGCCCCAATGTGCTTCATTGGGCAAATGCCCGGCTTTTAGCAGTTCTTCCTGCGGATCAATTCCCCATTTATGAAAGGAGCCAAGCGTGCCGTGCAGGCTGAAACGTGGCCCCGGCTCGCGAACCAAGTACGATGATTTGAGTATGGCTGCAAAATCGGGGTATTGCATGCGAATATCAAAATAGTCATTCACCTCTCCGCTGGTACGTAGGATGTCCAGATGAGCAGTAAGGGATTTAGGAAGGCCAAAAAGTTGAACAACCTGGTCAAGGAGGTGTGAGCCCAGGTTGAACAAGACGCCGTGGCGTTTATCGCCGGCCTCTTTCCAAGTTCCTTCCTGAATAAAATTGCGGTAGCGGTCAAAATGCGACTCGAATTCCACCAGGCGTCCAAGCATACCTTCGTTCAGTATTTTTTTCACTGTCAGAAAATCATTGTCCCAGCGCCGGTTTTGATAAACCGACAGTAGACGGTTGTGCTTTTGGGCCAGTTGAATCAATTCGTTGGCCTGGTTAACGGTTTGGGTAAATGGTTTTTCAACAATGACATGCTTGCCCGCTTCCAGTGCCTGCTTGCACATTGGGTAATGAAACCGATCGGGTGTATTGATAATGACCAAATCAACTTCGGGCTGATGGATTAACTCCTCAAAGCTTCTGACAATGCGAGCCTGGGGGTAATCTTTGATGGATTGATTCTTGGTTCGTTCTAAAATTGAATGAACGTTAAAGTTTGGATTTGCTTTCAGGCTTGGCCCGTGAAACACCATGCCTGACATCCCAAAAGAGGCGAGCGCTGTCTGGATTGTTTTTCCCATTCGAATAAGTTTTAGGCGAAAATACTAAAATGTTTCATGTTGTGTAGAGTAGTTGTAAAACATGAGCGAAATCAACTATTGTAGAGCAGGTTTTGAAACTTTTTTGAATTTCAGGTTGTAGCTTTAATTGTGTTTAAGGGCCACTTTAAAATTTTTGACTATGAAAAACTTTCTAAGTAACTATTTGGCAGAATCATCGGCTCAGGAAAAGAAAACGAAGTATCCCGGACCAGTGATCATGATCTCGCGCGAGTGTGGTTGCTCGGCCAAGCCAATTGCGATCAAGTTGGCCAAAATTCTTTCCGGGTACAGTTACCGGGCCGAAAACAGTACCAATGTGGAGTGGAAGTGGGTGAGCAAAGAGATTATTGAGGAAGCTGCAATGGAGCTGGAAATGGATCCGGGACAGATAAAAAATGTCTTTTTATCGGAGGTGAAAACGCAATTGCACGAAGTAACCACGGCGTTTTCGGTGGAGAAAATTTACGAGGCCGATGACCAGGCGGTTATTGATACGGTAAGAGATGTTATTTTGCGCATTGCCGAGGTTGGCAATTTTATTATTGTAGGAAGAGCTGCAAGTTCTATCGCTCGTGATGTTTCTCAGAAATTGAGTATTCGGTTGCAGGCACCCCTGGATTGGCGGATCAACCGGATTATGCAGGTAAGTAACATGACCAAAAGCGATGCTCAGGAGTATGTGCTGGAAATTGACCGGCAGCGGGATTTATTTGTTGAACATGTGAATGGGCGAAAAATGAATAACTGCGATTTTGATTTGATTTTCAATTATGCCACCATGCAGGACGATTATATTGTGGACGCGGTTATTAATATCATGAAAAACAAACGGATGATTGTTAGTCACGAAAATGAGTGAGGTTTATAAGAAAAGGTTAGGTTTAAAAGAGAAAAGCCATCTTGCGACTGCAAGATGGCTTTTTATCTGTCTGTTTGAAAAAATGTGTCTGATGTGTGTGTAAAACTAGATTACTCTTCAGTAATTACTTCAAAGTCAAAATCAACAACAACTTCTTTGTGCAGTTTGATTTTGGCTGTGTATTTACCGATTTCTTTGATGCTGTCTTCAGCAATTTTGATTTGCTTCCGGTCAATTTCGAATCCTTTTTTGTTAATCGCTTCAGCTAACTGAATGGTATTAACAGAACCGAAGATTTTACCGGTTGCACTTGTTTTAGTTGCAATAACAACTTGCTTACCTTGCAGTTTTTCAGCAATAGCCAAAGCTTCATCTTTCAATTTAGCTTCTTTGTGAGCGCGTTGTTTGATGTTTTCAGCCAATACTTTTTTAGCTGATTCAGTGGCGACAATCGCCATTTTTTTAGGGATCAGGAAATTGCGACCGTAGCCATCTTTTACAGTTACTAAATCGTCTTTGCTCCCTAAATTCTGAATATCTTGTAATAAAATGATTTCCATTATCTTCAATCTTTAAATTATTTCAACATATCTGTTAAGTAGGGCAGCATTGCTAAATGACGAGCTCTTTTTACGGCTCTGGCCACTTTGCGTTGGTATTTCAACGAAGTACCAGTGATACGACGTGGAAGAATACGACCTTGCTCATTCAAGAATTTTTTCAAAAACTCAGGATCTTTGTAATCCACGTATTTGATTTTGTTCTTTTTAAAGCGGCAATACTTTTTCTTTTTAATTTCAACTGACGGGGGAGTCAGGTACCTGATTTCACTTTGATTGTTAGCCATAGCTTATTTCTCCTTTTCAGTTTTAGCTTTCAAGTTATTTCTTCTCTTCTCACTGTACTCAGCAGCATATTTATCCTGTCTGAAAGTCAGGAAACGAATGATACGCTCGTCGCGTCTGTACTGGGTTTCTAACTTCTCAATCAAAGAAGGCTCAGCCTTGAATTCGATCAAGTGATAAAAACCGGTGCTCTTTTTCTGAATGGGATAAGCTAATTTGCGTAATCCCCAGTCCTCTTCATTGACAATCTCGCCACCGTCTTGGGTGATGATGTCTCTGAACTTACTTACCGCTTCCTTTATCTGTACGTCAGATAAAACGGGAGTTGCAATGAAAACGGTTTCATACTGGTTTTTCATAAAACATCTAATTTATTAAACATTAAAATTCTATAATCCATAAAATATGGACGCGCAAAATTAGAAATTATTTGTGAGTATACAAAGCATTTTTGCGATTGATTTAATGGGGCTAGTTTCTTGTTGGCGAGCTGGTTTTAGATTGTTCGGACATCCTGAAAACTACCACTTTCCATTTTTCTTATTTTTTCAATCGCATCCGCAATTTTTTGAGCGGCTTTTTTGCTATCAGGCATTTGGTCGGTACCCTTGGCTTTTTTCAGTCGTTTTACAACCGGAAACGCCTCCTCATCGGGCAAGTTGTAGATGTAATCTTGCATGCCGGTATCAATTAATCCGGGAGCCAAAGCACAAAAGTGTGTGTCCGGAAACTCCTTGGAATAAAGGCTAATCAACATATTCAATGTTGCTTTTGACAGGGAGTAGGCATTCCAGCCACGTGCTCCGCTTACCGAAGCCCCAGAAGAAATGGCTACTACCTGCCTGACCTCAGCAACCTGGTCGGCTAATACATCAATTAAAACTTTGTTGGCCCACACGTTAACATCCATTACATGTTTAATTTCGTCCAGCCGGGTGTTGTGCAAGTCTTTGATTTCATTTAAGATTCCGGCATTTAGGATGACCAAGTCAAAGGTGTCGATCAATTCAATGAAGCCGGCTAATCGGTTTGGGGTTTCTTCCAGTTTTGATAAGTCATGGGCGAGAAAGTGAAATTGAGGATGAGCCTCCAGTTCGGGGTTGCCCTTACGGCTGATGCCATAGACTTGCCAGCCTGCATTGAGGTAGTGTTTGGCTAAACCATCTCCCAATCCAGAACTTGTTCCGGTAATCAATACATTCATGTGCATTTATTTTTTTAGTTAAAAGAATTAACCGCCATCAAAGATAGTTGTTGCGGTGAAAACTGAAGACCTATTTAAACAAGGATTTTTGCTGCCAGGTCGATTGCCAGTAGCGACGTGCGTATAAAGTGAAATGAAGAGCTCGTGCCAGGGCGAATCTTTTCGATGTGTTTTCATGGTTTAATAATTGATTGTCTTACTGGAAGGAATCCGCAATTCCTATTCCTGAAAAGCCATTGACTTATTCGGTAACGCTGAAACAGGCATAATCCCGCGTTACCGGTTAGAAGATAGAGATGAAGGACAGTCTGAAAATCTAGTCAGCCATGTGGAAGTTATCGGAAAACTGTGGAATAACGTCACACTTGAAGCAGAATGATTTTTTGAAATACGAATTAAAATACGACCTATGCGTAACATCAAGAGAGACCTTAAAGAAGCACTGAATAAGCCGAAGCAAATTGATGAGATTCTGAAAGAGCAGATTGAAATGGCTATGCATGAGCATAATCGATCCAGCCAGGATTTGTTTCTTTCGGCTATTTCTGCAGGATTAGACGTTGGTTTTAGTGTTTTTCTGATGGCTGTGGTTTACAGCCTGTTTCAGGGAGTTGTCCATCCATCGGTGTTGCATGTACTTTTGGCTTTTGCTTATCCGCTGGGGTTTATTTTTGTGGTGGTCGGCAAGTCTGAGTTGTTCACAGAGCATACTACGCTGGCCGTTATTCCTGTGTTGAATAACGACGTTTCCATAAAAAGCTTGATGCTTTTGTGGACGATTGTTTACGTTGGTAACCTTTTGGGCGGCTACGCTTTTAGTTCGATTTTATCGGTTTTGCCATCCGCTTTTGAGGTAATCAGTTTAAATGCCTTTGAATCCTTGGCGCAAAAGCTCATTGACTTTCCTTGGTACATCATTTTGCTGAGTGGATTGTTAGCGGGCTGGCTTATGGGCTTATTGTCTTGGCTTGTTACATCATCGCAGGAAACCATTTCCAGAATAATGATTATCGTATTAATTACTTCTGTTATTGGAATGGGAGGTTTACACCACTCCATTGTTGGGTCGATTGAGGTTTTTACTGCCGTATTGACTAGTGAGTCAATCAGTCTTGCCGATTACGGTTGGGTTCAGCTATGGTCTACCTTGGGCAATATCGTCGGTGGGGTGGTGTTTGTTGCTTTCGTAAAATTTAGTCACGTCAACCCACGCAACAAGCATTTGGGCAATAGCTGATTGTGTTTATCCCTACAGTTGAGTTTTACCTTAGTATATTTAGCGTTGTTATAAATAATAATGCTTGATTGGTTTTAAGTTCTCATCCAATTCATAAACCAAGGGTTTCCCGGTAGGAATTTCCAGGGAGGGGATCTCGTTATCCATGATGTTGTCCAAATGTTTGATGAGTGCCCTTAAACTGTTACCGTGAGCAGCAATTAATACGTTTTTGCCACTTTTTATTGCCGGGGCAATTTCGCGGTGCCAGTAGGGTAAAAAGCGGAGGTAAGTATCTTCCAGACTTTCACCCAGAGGCAGCTCGTTTTTAGGTACATTGCGGTAACGCCGGTGGTTGCAGGGCGAAAGTGGGTCATTGCCATCAAGCAGCGGTGGCTTGGTTTTGTAACTGCGTCGCCACTGGTGGACTTGTTCGTCGCCATGTTTTAGGGCCATTTGTTTTTTATTGAGGCCTTGTAAAGCCCCATAGTGGCGCTCATTCAGCCGCCAGGATTTCTCCCATGGTATCCAGAGTTGATCCAGGGCTTCCAAAGTGTACCACAATGTTTGAATGGCTCTTTTTAAAAGGGAGGTGTAGGCCATGTCGAATTGAAAATGATTTACACTGAGTGTTATGCCTGCATTTTGAGCTTCGTAGATACCATGTTCAGACAACGAAACGTCTACCCACCCAGTAAATAAATTCTGTCTGTTCCACTCGCTTTCTCCGTGCCGTAATAAAACTAGTTTGTGCATGATTGATCTGATTTAGTATTCATTTTTCCTATTTATTGTTTTTGCAAGTCAGCAAAAATATTTGTGCTGGCGTTTGTTTACGTAGTCGGATCGCGTAACTCTGCAGGAGTGAATTAGAAGTATTATGGCCACGATGAAAAAGCGAAGCGCCAGCAAGTTGCGTCTCTTTCAAATATACTGCATTTGATGGCTTAAAGTTTCCAAGCGTCGATAACACAGCATGCTCTGTTTTAATATTTGCTTGGGGCAGAATCGAAGCTTTCCTCTGTTTTGGGGGTATTGTCTGCATAGCGCTTGGATTCTTCATCGTCTTTGTCTCTTATTTTTCATTCATTGCTTCAATCATCTCTTTGCTTACCAAGTCTTTTTTCTTGCTTGAGGGGCGTAATATCAATCGTATACCGCGGTCGTAGGTTAAGTAATTCCAAGACCAGTTGGCAAACACAACGGCCTTACTTCTAAAGCCAATCAGGAACAGCAGGTGTACCAGCATCCAGATCATCCAGCCGACAATACCACTTAGTTTGATGTTGCCCGGAAGATCGGCTACTGCTTTGTTACGGCCAATGGTTGCCAGAGCCCCTTTGTTGGTGTATTGAAAGGGCTTAAATGGTTTGTTGTCTGAAAGGCGGTTTAAGTTTTCGGCAAGCTGTTCGCCTTGCTGAATGGCAACCTGAGCCAATCCGGGTAAGCCGGTGGGGTAATCCTCATGAAGCATGTGCATGACATCGCCAATAGCAAACAAATGGTTGTATGCTTCATTAGTGTCCTTGTCTTTTATGATATGGTTGGTCTCGTTTACCAGTAGCTGACCTTTGTGAATACTTTTTTCGTCAAAGCCGTCCACCAGGTTGCCTTTTACACCGGCAGCCCAGATGAGCGTTCCGGTTCGAATTTCTTGCCCATTGCTGAGTTTTACGACAATGCGGTCATAGTCATCGGTGAGTGTGTTTAAGCTGATGTTGACGCCCATTTTTTTCAGGTAGTTGTAAGCCCGCTTGCCCGACTGCTCCGACATGGCGGGAAGCACCCGATCCTGCCCCTCAATTAAGTGAATTTGCATGCTGCCCACATTGAGTTGAGGATAATCTTTGGGTAAAACATTGTTTTTTAGCTCGGCAAGAGCTCCGCACACTTCAACACCTGTGGGACCGGCACCTACAACCACAAAAGTCATCAGGCGCTCTTTGTCTTTGGGATTGGTTAGAATCTCGGACTTTTCAAATTGTTGAAAAATATGGCTTCGTAAATCCAGCGCATGAGTCACTTGCTTGAGCGGAAAGGCGTGCTTGGCAATGTTCTTATTGCCAAAATAGTTGATTTGTGCGCCCGTTGCTACTACCAGGTAGTCAAAACTCAAATTTCCGGCAACGGTTTCCAGAACTTTATTTTCCGGGTCAATACGATTAACCTTCAGCATCCTAAAATAGGTGTCGGGCTTTTGCTTGATAACTTTTCGCAGCGGACCCGCGATCGAATCCGGCTCCAGTCCGGCAGTGGCAACCTGGTAAAGCAGCGGCTGAAAGGTATGGTAGTTATAGCGGTCAAGCAAAACCACCTGAAATTTGTCGGAGTTCAGCCTGCGCAATAGTCGAATACCTCCAAACCCGCCTCCAATGATGACTAAACGTGGTTTATTGCTATCCGGAATATTAACCGAGAATATATCATTCGTGTTTTTCATTGTTTTCTTTTTACTATTAAGGAGAAGAGAAAAAATTGTTCCATTCTCAAACAACAAAAATTTCTCGTGTGGGTTTTAAAAAAAAATAATTCAGATTGTTTTACACGGTCTCATTTTGGGCATCGTCAAAGAATGCTTAGGAGCAATTCCCTGAAGGTGTATGTTTAACTACTGAAACGGCAGGGGATTACCAAATAGTAATTGGTATAACTTTCCCTATAGTTGACGAAAATTGAGGCTGCGTAATAATTGCCGGTTAGATGGATGTCGCTCTGAAAAGTTGCCTGGCAGCTGGCTTCTGTGTAGGTTAGTTACACGCTTATCCCGGAAATCTCACAATCATTTCTTTGCTTTAAAAAGACAATTTAATATTTTCTTATTCGTAGCTATCTGTCAGTAATCCCGGTAACGAATTGAGGGGTTGGTGGAGGTGGGAAGAAAAATTTTATTGTCTGAACAATCAAATAGTAATTTTTACAAATTATATTTGAGGCTTACTTTCTTCTTTGGAGATAGGAGAAGTTGAATTCAGTAAGAGAAATTAGAGATGGTTAGCAGCAACAGGATTCGGTTAAAGGGTGGTGAACGACTGGACGTTCAGGATTTCTTTTACGACACGTACGCTGGGTTTACTTCATTCGCATCAAAGTATATTGCAGATGTGGCTATTTGTGAAGACATTGTTCAGGATGTCTTTTTAGCTTTTTATGAGAAACCCCGAAGCTTTGAGAATTTATTTCAGGTTAAATCCTTTTTCTACACTTCCATACGCAATCATTGTTTGGATCACCTTAAGCATCAAAAAGTAAAAGACAAGTATAAAGAGTTTCAGCTCAAAGAGGACGTTGAGGTTGATTTCTTTTTTTCCGAAATTTTACGCGTTGAGGCGTTTAACTTAGTCTATAAGGAGGTTAATAAACTGCCCGATGCGATGAAACAAGTTCTGCTTCTGGCCCTGAAGGATTATTCGAACAGTGAGATTGCTGAACAGGTGGGAATTGCCGTTAGCACTGTCAAAACGCATAAAGCCCGGGCGTATAAAATACTTCGAAAAAATCTGGATAGCTTAATGCTGTTTTTTATCTCCTGGCTAAGAGGTAAATAGCCAATTCAGGAACTTCACACTTAATTTTTTTTTTTACTTCTCTTGTAGTCCTTTTATTTTCCGATGTCGTTGTAGGTAGCGTAATCAGAATATTGAAGTTTAGTTTTATTCAGGTGTAAAAGCATGAAATTAAGGGACGCGATAAAAAAAGGCATTTTTCTGGGCAAATATATCACCGGAAAAGACAGCAGGGAGGAAGAACTTGACCTGAAGAATTGGGTAGGAGAGGATACTGCAAACAAACAGCTGTTTGATCAGCTAACCAGTCGGTCAGGTATTGCCAGTCAAGTTGAGGCATACGACAACGTTAATACGCCAAGAGCATGGAATAAGTATGCCGAAAGACTGCGACGCTATCAACTCGAGAAGAGCCTGGGCCGTTGGCGTATTGCTGCCATCCTGTTTTTCGTTATTGGGATTGGAGGACTGGTTGGTAATTCAGTGGTTGATTTTATTTTTAAACAAACGCCTGAAAACTACACAACAATTACCGCCAGCAATGGTCAAAGCTCCATGATTACCTTGCCCGACCAATCTACGGTTTGGCTAAACGGAGGTACAACATTAACCTACAACACCGCATTTTTCTCTCAAAACCGGGAAGTCCGGCTGGATGGAGAAGCTTTCTTCCAGGTTACCAAACAGACTGCGCATCCTTTTGTTGTTCAATGCAATGAGTTGAATGTTCGGGTTTTAGGAACTTCTTTTAATGTCCGAAGTTATGCTGAAGACGAAATGATAAGTGTAGTGCTGGAAGAAGGGGCGGTTGAACTTAATACGAAAAAAGGAAACTCGCGGAATTACCATCTAAAGCCCGGAGAAAAAGCTGATTACAGCAGAATAAAGAAGGAGTTGAGCATTCACGAAGTAGAAACTTCTCAGTATACATCGTGGAAAAAAGGATTACTCATTTTCAGCGATGCCACCATGAGTGAGGTGGTCAAAAAGCTGGAGCGTTGGTATAATGTCTCCATTGAAGTCAAAAATCCACAAATCAACAACCTGCTATTCAATGCAACGATTCTGCATGAAGACATTGAGGATATCATGGAACTGATCAAATTCAGCTGCGCCATCAATTACGATATTGTTTTAAGTAACGACCCCGATACCCCAATTCAAATAACAATGTACTAATACTTAAATTAATTTGCTTATGTGAAAAAGAAGAGACAACAAAAAGGAGATGCGCCAACACCTCCTCTTGATTTCGTAGTGCCTTTAGCTTTTGAACGAACAAAAGGCATCACTCAATTTGAATTATTATTCCAAATCGTAACAAATTTATGAAAAAAAAAGAATTTTTACCGATCCCGGAACGACGAAGTTTCTGGGCATCTAAACCGTGCAAGGTAATGAGAACAATGCTGATATTGCTTTTCATTTTTATTGGTCAAACATTTGCCATCGATTCGTTTTCACAAAACAATCGGTTAAGCCTGAAGATGGCTGATGTGTCCATTAGAAATGTGTTGAATGAAATTGAAAATCAAACGGACTACTACTTCATGTATGAAGCTAGTAAGGTGGATGTTAACAAGAAAACTCAGATTGCTGTCAATAACAGAACAATTGAAGAAGTCCTGGATGAGTTGTTTCTTGATTCAGACATTATTTACATCATCAATAACCGCCAAATAGCCCTAAGTACAGAAAAGGCCTGGTTATCTACTCAACAATCCAAAGAGATTTCAGGGGTTGTTACTGATGGAGCAGGCTTGCCCTTGCCTGGAGTAACGGTTATGGTGAAAGGAACGACTACCGGAACAATTACCAATGATGCCGGAGAGTATACGCTAAAAGAAGTAAGACCTGGAGTAACTTTGATGTTTTCCTTTGTTGGGATGCGGAGTTACGAAACCATTGTTGGGTCAAACGCTGTTGTTAATGTCATTCTGGAAGAAGAAACCTTTGGTATTGAGGAGGTTATTGCCGTTGGTTATGGCGTGCAAAAGAAGGTAAATCTGACAGGTGCGGTGGAACAGGTTACCTCCGAAATATTGGAAGATCGTCCGGTGGCCAACGTTCAGCAAGCCATTCAAGGGGTTTTACCGAGTATGAACTTTTCAGTTGGTAGTACAGGAGGAGAGCCTGGCTCATCCATGGCTATGAATATTCGGGGAGTAGGTTCATTGGATGGAACCGATGCTCCTTATATTCTTGTTGATGGTGTTCCTGTTAACAGCATTAACGATATCAACCCCAATGATATTGAGAGTATTTCAGTGCTTAAAGATGCTGCTTCGGCTGCTATTTATGGAGCACGTGCAGCGTACGGTGTGGTGTTGATTACTACCAAAGGAGGTAAGGAGGGAGTTCATGTAAGTTATTCAAATGTATTTACTTACTCTGCACCGCTCAAATTGCCTGAAATGATGAATTCGCTGGAATTTGCCAATTACTTTAATCAGGCCGGCTTGAATGACGGTGATTCTGCTCCTGTTTTTTCTGATGAAATTATGGGGCGTATTGAGCAATACATGAAAGATCCTACCAGTATTGATGGGACATTTCCTGAGCCAGGAAATCCGGACAGATGGGGGGCTTATATGACTGCCAATGCCAACACCAACTGGTTTGATGTATTTTATAAAGACTGGACACCGCGTCAGACACATACTGTTAGTGTTTCAGGAAAAAAGGACAAAGTTGACTATTACGTTTCAGGCGGTTTTTACGATGAGAAAGGCCTGTTGAAATACGGAGATGATGAGTATAAGCGTTACACGATGAACTCGAAAGTTTCAAGCGAGGTAAACAGTTACTTGTCGCTTCGGGCTAATGTTAAGTATACTCGCGGCGTTACAGATCGTCCTAGTTATGACCGATATTTATTCTATCATAATATTGCTCGCCGGTGGCCTACTAACCCTTTATACACGCCTGATGGAGATTATCATCAAAGTTCGGAGATTCCTTACCTGTTGTCCGGAAGAAGCAACAGCACGTCGGACAACTTCCTGATTTCAACGGGAGCCATTCTGGAGCCGATCAAAGATTGGAAAATTAATTTTGACTATAACTGGACTGTTCAAAGCAATATTGGTAACAACCATTATGGATCTGTTATTTTGCATGGACCGGAAGGAGTTACTTATACGGAACGCCCTAATACCAGTTATTCTGCCAGCGCCAGTAAGAAAACGTATTCTTCTCCGAATATCTACAGTTCCTATGAAAAAGAATTTGACTCAGGACATACGTTTAAAGTATTGACTGGTTTTCAGCAGGAATTGGAACAGTACGAATGGTTGTATGCTTCAAAACAAGGGCTGATCACAGATGAAGTTCCTTCAATCAGCACAGCAACAAGCGAGCAGGATGACGTAGGTGACAGCAAATGGCATTGGGCAACCCGTGGATTTTTTGGTCGTTTGAACTATAACTTTGAAGAGAAATACCTTCTTGAGGTGAATGCGCGTTACGATGGTTCTTCAAAATTTCCGGGAGATGAGCGTTGGGGACTATTCCCATCGGTATCGGTAGGGTATAATCTGGCCCGTGAGGACTTCTTCAATGTTGAGCAAATTGATATATTAAAAATCCGCGGATCGTGGGGAGCTTTGGGTAATCAGCTTGGAAATAAGAATGAATATCTTTACCTGTATGTTCCAACAATTCCGGTTAGTACCAATAACTGGTGGATTATGGGAGATAGCAGACCAAACTATGCTTCTTTACCTGGATTGATCAGTCCGACACTTACTTGGGCAAAAGTGAAAACCAAAAACGTTGGAGTTGATTGGGGAATCTTTAACAACCAACTTACCGGTTCATTGGATGTTTTTGAGCGCTATACCAGCGACCTGCCTGGACCAGCAGAAGCCTTGCCTGGTGTTCTGGGAACAAGTGTTCCAAAAATTAACAATACCGAGTTGCAAACGAATGGATTTGAGTTGGTGATTGGCTGGGAAGATAAAATCAATGAATTTTCTTACCATGCTAAAGCCACACTCTCAAATGCCAAAACCAAAGTAGCGAAGTACCGCAATCCAACCGGAATTTTAACAACCTATTATGAAGGGCAGGAACTAGGCGAAATTTGGGGATATGTTACGGAAGGCATTGCTCAGGATGATGCCGCTTTTGATGATTGGTATGATCAGTCAAAAATTAGCGGACAGGAGTGGAGAGCCGGTGATATTATGTATCAGGATCTGAATGATGACGGAGTGATTGACTGGGGAGACAACACTGTCGAAAATCCGGGAGACAAGAAGATTATTGGAAACAGTACGCCTCAGTATCAGTTTGCTCTTTCAGCAGGAGGAAAATGGAAAGGAATTGATTTCTCCATGCTTTGGACAGGTGTTGCTAAACGTGACCTGGCGATTGGCGGTTCTTATTTCTGGGGCGGTACCGGAGGTGTCTGGCAATCGGCTGGGTTTAAGGCTCACCTGGATTACTGGTCTGAAGACAATCCTGATGCATATTATCCGCGTCCTTATTTGACCAATGGTGGTAAAAACCAGCAAGTTCAAACGCGTTACCTGCAAAATGGCGCTTATTTAAGATTGAAGAATGTTCAACTGGGCTATACATTGCCGGAAATGTTTGTGAAAAAGTTGCAGTTATCCAAAGTACGCTTCTATGTTACCGGAGAAAACCTGTTCGTTCTAACGGACTTGATCGATATTTTCGATCCGGAAACGACTGGTGGTTCCTGGGGAGCTGGTAAAATTTATCCGTTACAGAAAAGTTTTGCCTTTGGAATGAATGTATCCTTTTAATTTTGAAAAATCAGATTATTATGAGAAGAATTAGAATATATATATGTTTGGCTGTAGCGGTTATGGCACTCATGTCATCATGTAACGAAAATTATTTAGATCGTTATCCGCTGGATGAGATTGCCCCGCAAACATTCTGGAAAACACCCAACGATTTGAAATTGTATGCCAATAGCTTTTATGGTGCTTTTCCGGTTCACAGTGGTTGGAGTGGTGGAATCTTTTGGTTCGATAATAATAGTGACAACATGATTCCCGGAACTTATAACAGCCGTTTGGCTGGTAACTGGACCATCCCTTCATCAGGTGGTGGCTGGAGTTGGGGGGGCATTCGTTCGGTAAATTATTTCCTGAATAATTTGTCTACCGTTGAAGGCGATCAGACTTTAATTGACAACTACGCAGGTGAAGGATATTTTTTCAGAGCACTGCATTATTTTAACATGGTACAGACATTTGGAGATGTGCCATTTTGCAGCAAACCCTTATCGACTGATTCAGAAGAACTTTATATGGCCCGCACTCCTCGTAAGGCTGTTGTTGATTCTATTATCAAGGATTTAGATGTTGCCATTACTAAACTTCCGGCTGTGGATAAAGCAGAAGCTTTCCGTGTTAACAAAGATGTTGCGCTGGCTCTGAAAGCACGTATTTGCCTTTTCGAAGGAACATGGGAAAAATACCATGCCGGAACAGCTTTCGAAGTGGCGGGATCTGATGGCAGTGAATACCTGGAGTTAGCTGCTCAGACTGCAAAACGGATTATCGACGAAGGCCATTATGCATTGTACAATAGTGGCGATGTGAACGATACGTACTACTCTCTGTTTAACCAGGTTGATTTGTCGGCCAATAGTGAAGTAATCTTCTGGAAAAAGTATGACGTTGATTTGGGCGTAACACACAATGTTCATCGTTACATCCCCCGCATTGGTGGAAATACCGGCTTGTCAAAATCATTGATCGATAGCTACCTGGCTACTGACGGATTACCAATCTCACAAAGTGACTTATATGCTGGCGAAGGAAGTTTGGAAGATGTTGCTGCCAATCGTGACCCACGCCTGGCACAAACGCTTTACTTGCCCGGAGCTGCCAAAGAAATCAAAAATGGCGAGTTGACTGTTGTTTTTGAAAAACCTGACCTGGATTTAACGGGAAGTGCACGAAATACCAGTGGTTTTCAGTTGAGAAAAGGCGGGAGTCCAGACTTCGAACAGCAAAAGGCCGGAGGAATTGGAACCACAGCAGCAATCATCTATCGCTATGCTGAAATCCTTTTGATTTATGCGGAAGCCAAAGCTGAGCTGGGAACAATTACTCAGGCTGACCTGGATCTGACCGTGAATCAACTGCGTGATCGTGTAAACATGCCACACCTGCAATTGGCTAATATTGCTAATGATCCAAACTGGCAATTCCCGGCATTGAGTCCGATTATCAATGAAATCAGAAGAGAGCGGAGAGTTGAATTGGCCTGCGAAGGTTTCCGTTTTGACGACTTGATGCGTTGGCGTGCACACGAGCTTTTTGTTGGAAAACGCCTGAAAGGGTTCAAATTTATTGGAAGCGACTTGGAGAATGAATATAATATTGTGATTGGTGAAACCTTGCTGGTTGATGGCGATGGCTACATTGATCCTTATCTGAAAGTAATTCCTTCAGGTTATCAGTTTAAACCTGAGCGCGATTATCTTAACCCAATTCCTACTAACGAATTGACGCTTAATCCTGCACTGGAGCAAAACCCGGGCTGGGATAAGTAAATCTTCAAAGCTAAAGAGGGCTTTTAAGTCCTCTTTAGCTTATAGGTATTATTGCTTGATAGTAATTTAATCTGTATTGATGATTAGATAGGGGTGGAGTCAGTATTGTTTGGTTGAGCAAACGATACCGGAATTAAGGAGGAGCTCTTTAGACTCATCCTTTTGCTATGTTTAATAATCTATGTTGAAATGGTTGATTAATTCTAAATAGATAAACAAATGTATCCTAAACAAAACAGGTCGATTATAGATTGCTTCTTGAAATTGCGAAAGCAGGCAATCAAAGGGATATTCTTGATTGGAAGTCTCTTTTTTAGCTCCTTCGCAATTCAGGGCCAGACTATTCTGCCCACCCCTTTTAAAGTTGAAAAAACGGCTGGTTCCTTTCGCATTGGAAATAAGCTAACAATAGCCTGTGCCAGCCAGCAGCAAGAGGAGTCCAATTATTTAATCCAACGGCTCCAAAACAATGTCCGGATAGAAAAAGCGAATGAAAGAAAAGCCGATATTCATTTGCAGGTTGCTGCGCTTCCCAACAACTTGGGTGATGAAGTTTACCAACTCTTGGTGTCCGGAAAACAAATTAAAGTAACTGCCAACACTTCCACCGGCCTTTTTTATGGCATTCAAAGCTTACTGCAACTTCTTCCGAAGGAAATACAGGCCGGAAAAGCGATTACGTTGGCCGGCTATCGTATTCCCGGAATAAAAGTTACCGACTCACCCAAATATGCCTGGCGCAGTTTCATGCTCGACTCAGGCCGGCAGTACCAAAGGCCAGAATTTATCAAGCGTTACCTGGATCACATGGCCATGCTGAAAATGAATGTTTTTCATTGGCACCTGACTGAGGGACAAGGCTGGCGTGTTGAAATTAAGAAATATCCCAAGCTAACCGTGATTGGATCGAAGGTGGCTGAAGGAAAAGAACAGCAAGGGTTTTATACTCAGGAAGAAATTAAAGATATTGTTGCTTATGCCCGCAAGTTGCACATAACCGTTGTTCCTGAAATCGATGTTCCCGGGCACTCGGAGGCTGCCTTAACAGCCTACCCGGAACTGAGCTGCTTCGGTGAGGCTCCCAAAACAGTGATGGGTTTTTCAGACGTACTATATTGTGGGGGAAGGGAAGAAACCTACACTTTCCTTAAAAATGTGTTGGATGAAGTTTGTGAGTTGTTTCCATCGCCCTATATTCATTTGGGAGGGGACGAGGCTCCTAAGGGAAAGTGGAATAAATGTCCGGATTGTCAGGGGAAAATAGAAGAGGAAGGACTAAAGAACTCGCATGAACTACAAATGTATTTTTCATCCCGCCTGGCCAATTATATGAAAACAAAAAATAAAAAGGTTATCTTTTGGGGCGATGTAATTTACCAGGATGATTTTAAGTTACCGGACAACGTAATTGTTCATTGGTGGAACTGGCGGGGACATAAAGATTTGGCTTTAAAGAACGCTATTCGAAATGGACATCAGGTTATCGCCAATACCAATTATTACAGTTATTTAAATTTTCCGGTAAGCCCATGGTCAAACTACTTCGCTGACCGGACATTTGACATGCGCACGGTTTACGAAAATAATCCATCAGACATAAAAGAGCCTGATTCCTTGGTTTTAGGTATGGGATGTGCTTTATGGACGGACTGGTATGTGTACGAACACATGGTTGATCGGCGGGTTTTCCCAAGGATATTTGTCTTGGCTGAACAAATGTGGAGCAGGGGAGAACGCATGCCATTTGATGTGTTCTATCGCGTTGTGAAAGAAAAGTATCCCGTGTTGAGGGAAAAAGGAATTGATATTGGCCCTGGCATGAAAGACGAAATTGAAGCTGATTTTAGCTGGGAATAACCAATAAAAAAGTTTTCCGGGGAAAGGCGCTGCTTTTTAGCGGTGATTTTCCTCGAACCATATAAAACAAAAAAAAAGTGAAATTAGAAAAAGCAAGTTCATTCGGTTTATTGATGGTGCCTTTGGCCTTGGCTACAAGCTCTTGTGCTGAGCAGGAAAAGGTGCAGACTAAACCCAATATCATATTTATTTTAGCTGATGATTTAGGTTATGCCGAACTAGGGGCTTACGGTCAGCAAAAAATTAAAACACCCAATATTGACCAGCTGGCTTCTCAGGGAATTCGCTTCACTGACTTTTACTGTGGAAGCCCGGTTTGTGCACCATCACGGGGTGTATTGCTTACGGGCAGGCACTCCGGCCATGCGTATGTCAGGAACAACGATGAGATGGGAGCCACAAAGAAGAACTGGGATTTCCGGAAAGTGATCAAGGATCCGAGGCTGGAAGGACAACGGCCAATTCCGGATACGATTGTGACGGTGGGAGAGTTAATGCAACAAGCTGGTTACCGCACGGCCTGCGTTGGAAAATGGGGATTGGGAGGCCCTCAAACGGAAGGTCATCCCAATAAACAGGGTTTTGATCTTTTCTATGGAGACATATGTCAGCGGCAAGGGCATAATTATTACAACCTGCACTTATGGAAAAATGATCAACAGGTATTGTTAGATAATGAGTACACCCCGGTTTGGACTTCTTTAGACAAAGGGAGTGATCCGAATGATCCGGCCAGCTATAAAAAGTATACTTCCAAAGAATATGCTCCTGACCTGATGCTGGACGAATCACTACGGTTTATTGAGCAGAACAAAGCCAATCCGTTTTTCCTGTATTTTGCTCCAATCTTGCCACATGCACCGCTGCAAGTGCCAGCTGATTCTGAATTCCTGAACTACTACCAGGAGCAGTTTGATGACGAAGAACCTTACCTGGGGCAAAAAGGATATTTCCCTAACCGGACACCACATGCAACTTATGCTGCGATGGTTAGTTACCTGGATATGCAGGTTGGAAAACTGATTGACAAACTGAAGGAAGAGGGACTTTATGAAAATACAGTAATCATGTTTACCAGCGACAATGGCCCAACCTTCAACGGCGGAACAGACTCTCCGTTTTTCGATAGCGCTAAGCCTTTTAAAAGCGAATGGGGCTGGGGAAAAGGCTTTCTGCGGGAAGGTGGAATCCGGGTTCCTTTAATTGTTTCGTGGCCCGGAGTGGTAGCCCCCGGATCAGAAACCAACAGCCCATTTGCTTTTTGGGATGTGATGCCTACTTTGAATGAAATTGCCGGTCTCGAAACAACTGTGGAGACTGATGGTATCAGCTTTTTGCCTACACTAAAAGGAGAGGCACAAAGCGAAAAAGAATTTCTTTATTGGGAATTTCCGATGAAAGCCTATGGCGGACAACAAGCGGTACGAATGGGAGATTGGAAAGGCTATCGATCTCAAATGAATGATGGTAACTTAACGATTCAACTATTCAATCTGAAAGCAGATCCGCAGGAACAGCAGGACCTTGCTTCAGAGCACCCGGAAATTGTCGCACAGATTGAGAAGATTATGAAGCAGGAGCATGAGCGTTCTGAAGTTCATCCGTTTCCGGCAATTGACTAAGAATTGGTAATGCGATGAAACGAACCTAATAAAAAGCCCTTTCATACACAAAATTCTAACGATACGAGTTACATGAATTACCATCGAAACAAACAATTCTAGACGAATGAAAAAGAATTTTTTACTACTCATATTCTTCCTATTTCTGTTTTGCTTAAAAGGCAATACGCAGGATGTTGTCTCTTTGATAGATAAAAAGGATGCTGAGGTGGAATTTGAAGCCCGGTATTCTTCATCTGATCTTGAGGAAGCACAGGTTAAGCTCATTCCATATCCTGAAAAGGTTAGCTGGGGAAAAGATGATGTATGTATTCAATCTTGGCGTCCAATTTTTCCGAAGGAATTCCCCCAAAATATTGTTGATGAGTTTTATGAGCTTTCGAACTCTCGTGGGATTGAAATTGACTGGTCTGCAAAAGATCTTGTAGCGTTTGAGTATGATGTAAGCTTGTTAAAAGAAGCTTATAAACTTGACGTTACTGATAATTTGGTAAAGGTTGTAGCTTCAACAGAATCCGGTTTTTTTTATGCGCTACAAACCTTGAGGCAGCTGATTCGGGCGAGTCCGGATGAAGAGGGAAAACTACTTCCATACTGCTCAATTGATGATCGCCCGGCGCACGCTGTTCGTGGCTTTATGCTTGATGTAGGGCGTAATTTTCAAAGCACGTCATCGTTAAAGAGTTTGATTGATGTCATGGCCGCTTATAAGTACAATACGTTTCATTGGCACTTGACGGATTATCCGGCCTGGCGTATTGAGAGTAAGCTTTATCCACAACTGACAGCAGCCGAAAATCATCGTCCAACGCGTGATCCGGGAATGTTTTATTCTTATGTGCAAATCCGCGAGTTAATCCGGTATGCCCGTAAAAAACAAATTCAGGTTATTCCCGAAATTGATATGCCCGGACATAGCACTTCTTTTACCAAGGCAATGGGTTTTAAAATGGAATCAGCAGAGGGAATGACTGCATTGGAAGCGATTCTTCTTGAGTTTTTTGAAGAAATTCCTCAGGATATGGCTCCGCTCATTCATATTGGCTCAGATGAAATTCATATAAACAATCCCGAAGAGTTTATTAATCGCATGGTTGAGGTGGTTGAATCCAATAATCGACAGGCGATTGTTTGGAGCCCGGGCTTGGAAGCACCCAAAAGCGTGATTCGCCAAACCTGGGGGGGAGCTGTTCCGCCCAAAGGAGCCAACTTAAAAGAAATCGATTCCCGAAAGAGCTACATGAATGCAGGAGAGCCAATGTCGTTCATCTCAACTTTGTTTTTTCGGCCTTTGGGCAGAGGATCAGATAACGAAATTTTAGGCGGAATTATTTGTCTTTGGCCCGATGTCAATTTACGATTCGAAAAAGACGCATTCTCCGAAAACCCGTTTTTTAGTGGCCTGCTAACTTACTCCTGGGCTTGCTGGACGGCTGATGTGAAAACAGCTCCGGAGAAATATATGCTTGTTTTGCCTCAGAAAGACACTGAAGCTTTCAAGTACTTTAAAGCTTTTGAGCGTTATTTACTCGATCATAAACAGCGCTATTTTCAGCATAACCCTTTCCCGTATTTGAAACAAACGGATAAATTCTGGAAGTTAGCTGGCCCCTTTGATGGCGATGAAGCTGACAAGGCATTTGCCGGAACAACGCAAAAGCTGGATAAATTTTTGAAACAAAAGCAGCTCAATTGGAAATTAGCCACAGGCAATACGCTTGTCCTGAAACAGCGGTGGTTGAAAGATGGTTATTTCCCTGAAGCGGAGGCCGGACAAACTGTTTATGCCCAAACATACCTATACAGTGATCGCAATCAGGAAGTAGATACCTGGATCAATTTCGAAACACCTTTGCGGGCTAATCGTGTTTACTCCGGAATACCCCAAAATGGCTCATGGGATAATTGCGGTGGAAGCTTGTGGGTAAATGGAGTCGAGCTAAAGGGGCCGGAATGGGAGAATCCCGGGTGGCGTTCGAGTAAGCAAACGGGGTGGGGAACTCCTGATGAGCAAGAGATCCCGTGGACTGACGAAGAGCTTTACTGGCTGCGTAAACCGGCAAAAGTGAACCTGAAACAAGGTTGGAATCGAATTGTGGTTAAGATTCCTTATAAAACGGATTTTCAGAACTGGATGTTTACATTTATTCCTTTGGAAATGAAAGGGCTGCAGTTTTCTCCAGATCAATTGAAAGAATTTGAAAATTGAATGGAAGGAGTGGCTTTTCAAGATACTCATCCAAAAAGTACTTAATACTGAGGAAAAATAATAGGATAAGAATGACTAATTTAAAATCGATACAATAATGAAGAATCTATCTTTAATTGCCTTATTTTTTGTTTTCATTCTGGGATGTTCAGCTCCCGGAAAAGTAGAGGCCCCAAAAACCTATGCGGAGGCGCCTGACCCTTCGGCCGATACCCTGACCGACTGGAGTGTGGTTAAGCCGGGGTTGCATGCAACAATTGGTTCGATCGACAATCGGTACAATAAAAGTTTGATTCCGGACTTGGAGCCGAAAACCACCTGGAATGGATTTGCCTGGCGCAATGAAGTCATTTCGGCACAACTGGTTTTGTGGAATAATGAACCGGCAGGAATTGTGGAGTGCCAATTTTCTGATTTCAAATCAGCAGATGGGAAAACGTTGCCAGCAGAAATTGCTCAGGCCCGTTTTGTTCGTTACGTACTAACTGACGAGTTTGGCCCTGGATGTGGGTATCGCAAACCCGAAGATTTTATTGCCCTGACCAGGGCGGATGTACTTGACCCGCTTCCTGCTTTCGAAATGGAAGGCCAATCAACCCGGCCAGTGTGGCTTACATTTGATGTTCCTGCCGATGCTACCCCCGGAACTTACACTTCCACCCTGAAAGTAAAGCTGGATGGTAAAAAACACAGTAAGTTTACATTTAAGCTTGAAGTGGGGGACCGCATTCTGCCAGAACCATCGGAATGGAAATTCCACCTGGATTTATGGCAAAACCCATACGCAGTGGCTCGTGTGCATAATGTGGAACTTTGGTCTGCTGAGCACTGGGCTTTGCTGAAACCACTGATGAAGATGCTGGCTGACGCCGGGCAGAAAGTGATTACAGCAACCTTAAATAACCGTCCGTGGGGAGGACAGACCGAAGACGCTTTTGGCTCCATGATTGCCTGGAATAAGCAGGCTGACGGAAGCTGGACTTACGACTACACCATCTTTGATCAGTGGGTGCAATTCATGTTGGATCTGGGAATTGATAAGCAAATTAGCTGCTATTCAATGGTACCCTGGGGAAATGAGCTTTACTATTTTGATGTTGCCAGTGGTGAAGAAGTAAAAATGGTGGCTAAAGCCGGAACCAAAGAGTTTGAAGAAGTCTGGACTCCTTTCCTGAAGGATTTTCTCAATCACCTGGAACAAAAAGGATGGAAGGAAATTGCTTGTATGGCGATGGATGAACGGTCACCAGCCGAAATGAGCGCTACCATGAAGTTACTTAAAGAGCAAGCACCGGAGCTTGGTGTTGGCTTTGCAGACAATCATCATAATTACAAGAAATTCCCGGATCAACTGACCGATCTCAGCATTGCTTTTGGTGCCGAAATTGAACCAGAAATTAGGCAATACCGCAAAGATCAAGGGCATATTTCAACCTGGTATGTGTGCTGTTCGGATGTTTTTCCAAATGTTTTTACTTTCTCAGAGCCTGCCGAAGCTGTGTTTATTGGTTGGTACACCCTGGCTGCTGATTTCGATGGTTTCTTGCGCTGGGCCTATAACAGCTGGGTAAAAGACCCGTTGATTGACTCGCGTTTCCGGACCTGGCCTGCTGGCGATACTTACATTGTTTATCCTGATGCCCGTAGTTCAATCCGGTTCGAGCGTTTGCGTGAAGGTATTCAGGATGCTGAAAAAATCCGCTTGTTGCGCGAAGAATTTCAGAACAATTCATCGGCGGAGTCTCAAGACAAACTAAGACAGTTGAATGAGCTGCTTTCACGCTGCAATGTTACCGCACGGCCTGCTGATTTTAACGAGTTGATGAAGGACGGTAAAGAAACATTGGAGAGCCTTTCTAAGTAGTTAGCTTTAGATAAACAGATGCTAGGATTGCCCGTTTTAAAATCGTTTCAAACTGACAATCTGAGCATCTGAATATGCCAGGTCTACATAATAAATAATCAGATCATGAAGAAACTTTCAGCAATAATTCTAACACTTTTATCGATCCTTTTGAGTGTATTCGTATCGAGGGCACAACTCAATGGGCGTGTGTTTGTCGATACGAATAACAATGGAAAAATGGATGCTGGTGAGCGTGGCGCAAAAGACTGTGTCGTGTCTGACGGACTCCATGTAGTAAAGACGGACAAGAAGGGGAATTTTAGTTTGCCCGGGTGGGAAAAACAACGTTTTGTGACCCTTTATCCCGCGGCCGATTTTACTTGTTTGCAGACCTATTTGCCCGTAAAATCAGGTGTGCAGGACTATGTGTTTGCCATTAGCCCCCGCCAACGAAAGCAAGAAGCAAGTTTCGTCCATATTTCCGATACCGAAACATTTGAATATCGGGATTGGGTGGATCAACTGAAGCAATATGCCCAGGTGCATCAGCCTGATTTTATCATTCATACCGGCGATATTTGCTACCAAAGTGGGATGGCCTGGCATGCAGAACATGTCAATCAGAAATCCTTTGGAGTGCCTGTTTATTATTGTTTGGGAAACCACGACATGATCAAAGGCGATTATGGTGAGCAATTTTTCGAACAGTGTTTTGGGCCGGCATGGTATGCTTTTGAAGAAGCAAACACCCTGTTCGTTGTCACACCGATGATGGGAGGAGACTACAAACCTTCCTTCAACCGGGAAGAAATTGGTACCTGGTTGAAAAACCTTCTGAAAGCTTATCCAGCAGAACAGTCCAAAATATTCTTCAACCACGATTTATTGACTAATGGTGAAGCGTTTGACTTTAAAGTAAATGATCAGGAAGTAATCAGCCTGAATGAATCCAACCTGAAAGCTTGGCTGTATGGGCATTGGCATACCAACATGGCCAAAGAACACGGCACGTCAGGTGTGATGTCGTATGGCACATCAACTTTGGCTGCCGGAGGTATCGATCATTCTCCATCAGGATTCCGGGTGGTTGATGTGGATGAGCAAGGAAACACCTCTTCGCATTTTAAGTGGACAAGCCTTAACCGGGAGATCAAAATAATCAGTCCACAAAAAGAAATGGCGGTTTTAACTACTGATGGGCAACTTCAGCTGGCTGCCAATATTTATCATACGGGTGTTGCGGTGGATAGTGTCCGCTATGCTATTTATGGTGATGAAGGTTTTAACTGGAACTCATCGTTGGATGGAAGCAGATGGAAGCCAATGGCACAAAAATCGGACTGGACCTGGGCGGCAACATTAAAACCCGAAGAAAGCGACAGCTATACCCTGGTGGTCAATGCTTTTTTGCACAGTGGCGAAATACTCAATGCCAAGCATTCTTTTTCGGCTGAACAACCGAAAAAGACCAATGTAAATGGTGAATGGTTTAACTTAGCCGGAAATCCGGCTCACAGCCCAGTGGTTGATGAGGAACATGAAATGCCGTACCAATTGCAGTGGACAAGCAACGTTGGAAGTAACATTTTCATGAGTTCACCGGTATTGTATGAAAACATGCTGGTTACGGCAAGCTTTGATGATGGTGATACTCAAAATTGTTACCTGGTCGGAATGGATGCAACAACCGGAGTTGAGCGGTGGCGCTATCCGACTCAAAACAGTGTGAAAAATCAGCTAGTCGTGGCACAGGGAATTGCCATTGCGGTAGATATGCTGGGAGTAACTTACGCGGTTGATGTTTTAACCGGAAAACTTCGTTGGAAGCGTGATCTGAATCATAATCGCTTGCCGGGGATTGTCAACGGTATCGTGACCGATGGACAACTGGTTTATTCCGGTTTCGGGAAATCACTTTCTGCCTTAAACGTGTTGACGGGTAAGCCTCAATGGACAAATGAAGCATGGGGTGGTGGTAACGGAACAACGCCAACCATGACCATTGCTGATGATGTATTGATTGCATCGAGCCAATGGGGGGCTATTTATGCCCACAACCGACACACGGGCGAATTATTGTGGAAACGAGGCGATGCAGGCTTGCGCTTTCGCGATGGCGTTTTGAGCTATAAAGATGGTTCGCTTTGGGTAAGCGGAAAGGGAACGGAGAAAGCGGTTCCTGGCATTTTGCACCAGTTGGAACTGAAAACCGGCAAAACAATTCAGACCTATGAAACAGGCATGCAACAAAGTGGAACATCAGCACCAATTATTTTGAAGGATCGTTTTATTGTTGCTGGTTCTCATCCGGGAATTGCTGCTGTTAGCCGCGAAACAGGAGAACAGCTTTGGCGGTTCGAAGTCGAGTCGGCTTTGCTTTACACGCCTTCATATTATGCCGATCGTCAGCAGAGTATCGAATCGACACCTATGCTGATTGGCGATAAATTGGTTTTTGGCGCGATGGATGGTCGGGTTTATGCCTTGGATGCAACTAGCGGAAAACTATTGTGGAAAACGGAACTGGGAGCACCGGTGGTAACATCGACAGCCGTGGATGGAAAAAGGTTTTATATCTGCGATTTTGCCGGAAATGTATATTGCTTCCAGGCAAACTAAAAAATAGAATGAGGTGACTAAGGTGTGATTCTAAGAAATTCGTCGAAATTTCATATTTGCTGATTTTTAATGTTTTGTAAATTAGTGAGTCAATGCAAAAGTCTGGCAGTATGAAATCTGAACATCTTATGACCTATTGAGGTTCTAAAATCTAACTTAGAATGAAAAAGCTACTTTTTACAACGATTCTGTTTGCAATGGGCCTGTATTGTTTGGCTCAAACACGCTTTTACTCCGGTTTTGAAGGCGATGCCGAAAAGTACTATCCCAAAGTTGAAAAGGAAGCGGCTGTATATGTTACCGAGTTGCAGCGACCAGCATGGGCTGCTGGTGTATCCGGTCGTGCGCTTGATTTATCTGAAAAAGCAATGCTTCGTCAGCCTTTGGTCGTCGATAGTCTGGAGACGCCGGATTATAGTGCATCGAATGATTTGTCGGTTTGTGTGTGGGTGAAAACTTTGCCCGGAGCAAAGCAGGGAGCAACGATTATCGGTAACAAGGCAGACGGGGATTTGAAAGGAGTGGGGTGGAGTATTTTTACTCAGCCAACAGGAGCTTGGGGGGCTGTAATTTCTGATGGAAAGAACAGCTACACTTATCAGCCCAATATTCCTCGTCAGGCGATTAACGATGGCGAATGGCACCAACTGGCATTCTGCCTAAACCGGGAAAAAGGGGAGCTTTGGTTTTTTCTGGATGGGCAAAATGTGGCTATCTACAATACTCCGGAAATTGGAAGCCTGGAAAATACGAACAGAACTGTGGTTGGAGGAACCGATGAGTATTGGGAAGCTGGTTCCTTTGGCCAATGGACGGCTTTTAACGGACACTTGGATGAGGTGGTGATCGACAATGAATTGATGACTGTTGAAACAATTCAGACTGATTATAGTCGCTTTAAAACTTTAGAATGTCCAGAAAAACTCATCGCTCCAATTCGGGTGATGGTATGGAATATCTGGCATGGCGGACGACGCTATGGCAAGCATGTTGGCTTGGAGCGGGTCATTGAGACGATTAAGCAGGCTCAGCCCGATGTGGTTGGCTTGATTGAGACTTACGGGTCTGGGGAGGCGATTGCCGATTCGCTGGGGTATTATTTTTACCTGATTAGTTCTAACCTGAGCATCATGAGCCGGTTTCCGATCAAAGAAACGGTGAAAGCTTTTCGTCCATTTAATTTCGGGGGTGCCATCCTTGATCTTGGCGGTAACCGAGAGTTAGCTGTTCTGGATACCTGGTTGCATTATCTTCCCGATTATTGTGCCGATGTAGCTAAAATGGAGCTGTCTTCTCAGCAACTGATTCAAGCGGAGGGCGAAACGCGGCATGCTGAAGTAAAAAGTATTCTGAAGGAAATTAAGCCAATATATGCTGAAGCATCAAAACGGCCGGTGATCATGTTGGGCGATTTTAATAGTGGCTCTCATCTCGATTGGACAGAAGCCACTAAAAAGCTGCACTACGATTACACGGTTGAATGGCCGGTTAGTCAGGAAATGTTGAAAGCCGGATTTAAAGACAGTTACCGTGAACTTCACATTAACCCTTTGTTGGATCCTGGCTTTACGTGGACTCCACGTGCTGCCACATCCTCTGAGCGAGATGGCTTGCGTGATCGTATCGACTACATCTATTATCAAGGTAATTTAAACCCAATTGAATCCAAAGTGATCGACTACCACCCAATCATGTTCCCTTCCGACCATGCAGCGGTGTTGACTGTCTTTGAGTTGGACTAGTTTAAATCAATCAATGAGCAGATTAATTTCGAAGAAATGAACACTTAGGATAATATGACAGATGAGTTGATTTTCAAGTCGAAGAAGGTTCGATTATTTACAGTCTAATATCCGATAGCTAATATCTTTTAAAACACATGAAAAGAAGAGAATTTATACGATATGGTTTTGGAGGAGCAGGTATTCTCATGCTGCCTCTTGGAGTAAATGCAATGACAAGTGGCTCTAAAAAGCGTGTTCGATTTGGTGTGTGTGCCGATGTTCACAAAGACATCATGCATGACGCAGACGAGCGCTTGCAAACTTTTATTGATGAGGCATCCAAACAAAACCTGGATTTTATTATTCAGTTGGGTGATTTTTGCCGTCCTTATGAGCAAAACAAGGAGTTCCTTGGTATTTTTAATGAATACGATGGAGCAAAGTACCATGTAATTGGCAACCACGATATGGATGGCGGCTTTTCGCGTGAGCAGGTACTGGATTTTTGGGGTGCTGACTCCAAATATTATTCGTTTGATCAGAATGGTTATCATTTTATTGTACTGGATGGAAATGATCAAAACCCATCTCCTGATAAGGCGAAGGGCTATGCCCGTTTTGTGGGGAAAGAGCAACTTCAGTGGCTGGGAAATGATTTGAAAGCAACCAATTTGCCCTGTATCGTTTTATCTCATCAGAGTCTTGAGAATGAGGACTTGGGCATTGAAAATCAAGAGCAGGTTCGGGCTATTCTGGAAAAAGCTGATAAAGTGATTGCTTGCTTCAGTGGACACCACCATACCGACTATGCATGCACCATCAATGGAATTTATTATATCCAGATAAACAGCATGTCATACAGCTGGTTGGGAGGCGATTATCAAACGATTCGCTATAGCCAGGAAATTGATGAAAAATATCCCTGGATAAAATATACGGCCCCATACGAGAAACCTTTGTTTGCTTTTGTTGAGCTTGACAAAAGGAAGATTCAAATTGAAGGTGTTCAAAGCCAGTTTATAGGCCCAGGTCCGGACGAATTGGGCTTTCCCGAGCAGGCGAAAAACAGTCCTGTAGTGCCGGTAATATCTAATCGAAAAATTAAGTACTAAAACGACAAATCAAATGCGAACAAAAACTATTTTACTACTACTGGTCGGTATAGCAATACTGACTTCTTGCACGAAGCAGCCCGCAGCAAAGCGGGTGGTGATGATTGCATTGGATGGCATTAGCATTGAAGGCTATCAAACAGCTAAACATCCGAATATTGACCGCTTAGCCAAAGAAGGGGTGCTGTCTCTATCAACACGTGCTGTCATGCCATCGGTAACACTTCCAAACTGGACCAGCCATTTAACGGGCAGTGGCCCCGAGCAACATGGTGTTGTTGGAAACGACTGGACGCTGGAAAACATTAAACTGCCTGCCGTTCAGAAGGACAATGCGGGTTATTATCCTTCAATTTTTGAAGTTTTGAAAAAACAACTTCCCGAAGCCAAAACGGCTTTTTACTACAACTGGGGGCCGCTGGTATTTCCGTATAATCAGGAATATATTGATGAAGTTAGCTTTTTAGAAAACGATGGTTATGTGGAGAATTATCAGAAAGCTTTGGATTTCATCGATGAAAATAAGGAGAAGCCAACTTGTGTGTTTCTATACTCGGTCCATACTGACCATGCCGGACATCGCCATGGCTGGATGTCGCCTGAATACATTCAATCCATTGAGGAGGCGGACGTAAATATTGGCCTATTCCTGGACGAATTAAAAGCCAAAGGATTGTATGAGGATACTCACTTCCTGTTTGTTTCAGATCACGGCGGAAGAGGGAATGGCCATGGTGGCGTAAGCCCAACAGAGATGGAAGTCCCTTGGTGTATTGCTGGTCCGGGAATCAAGCGAGGTGCGCAAATGACAGCTCCCAACAATACCGTGAATACTGCTGCAACAATCGCAAATTTGTTTCAATGTGAACAGCCAGCTGCCTGGATTGGGAAAGTTCCTTCTTTCATCTTTGAAAATTAAAAATAGAACAATAGTTTTATAGGCTTAAATAAATTTTAACTACTCAATTAAAAAACTACTCAATGAAAAGAACCATTTCTCTTTTTCTATTAGCTGCGGTTTTGGGCTGTACAAAGCCCTCGGGGCTGATGATGAAGACAGCCAACACAATTGCAGTTGATGCTGATGACACCAAGGATTCAATTATCCTTAAAGCTGCTCATGTTGTCCCAACACCCAATCAAATGGATGCCTTAAGTGATGAATTCATTGCGTTTATCCATTTTGGTCCCAATACGTTTACCCGAATGGAGTGGGGGAATGGCATGGAAGATCCTAAGGTTTTTGACCTTCGGGAACTGGATACCGACCAATGGTGTAAGGCGATGAAAGCTGCCGGAATGACTAAAGTGATCTTTACGGCCAAGCACCATGATGGTTTTTGCCTGTGGCAAAGCCGATATACCGAGCATGGAATCATGTCTTCTCCATTTAAAGATGGTAAAGGCGATGTGTTAAAAGAATTGGCCGAGTCATGCGAAAAATATGGTTTGAAGTTAGGCGTCTACCTTTCTCCTGCCGATTTATTTCAGATTGAAAACCCGGAAGGATTGTATGGAAACCTGAGTAAAAAGACGGAGCGTGTCATTCCTCGCCCGGTTGAAGGACGCCCGTTCGAAAATAAAACCACCTTTAAATTCACGGTGGACGATTACAATGAATATTTTCTGAACCAATTGTTCGAGTTGCTGACTGAGTATGGTCCGGTTCATGAAGTCTGGTTTGATGGGGCCCACCCCAAGCGTAAAGGCGGTCAAACCTACGATTATATGGCTTGGAAAGAGTTAATTCATAAACTGGCCCCGGAAGCGGTTATTTTTGGTCGTGAAGATATCCGGTGGTGTGGGAACGAAGCCGGACAAACGCGTGATACCGAATGGAACGTGATTCCTTATCAGGAAGATCCTAATAAGATGGGGAGTTTTGGCGATCTTACGGCAACGTCATTGGGTAGCCGTGATGATCTGGTCAAAGGTAAATTTTTGCATTATCAACCAGCAGAAACCAATACATCTATTCGCGAAGGTTGGTTCTATCGAGATGACACCAAGCAAAAAGTGCGTAGTGCCGATGATGTGTTTGACATGTACGAGCGTTCAGTTGGTGGAAACTCCATTTTCCTACTCAATATTCCGCCGAATCGTCAAGGTCGTTTTTCAGACGAAGATGTTCAGGTTTTGGAGGAAGTTGGGAAACGCATTGAGCAAACCTATGGCACCGATCTGCTAAAAGGAGCTAAAGGTCCTGCAGAGGTGTTGGATAATGATCCAAACTCATACGAATTGCTTGCAGATGATGAAAAGGCCATTGAAATTACCATGCCTTCGGAAGTGGAAGCTAACCGCTTTGTTATTCAGGAGGCCATTGCCAGCCATAGCGAGCGTATTGAGAAACACGCGTTGGATGCTTGGATTGATAACCAATGGCAAGAAGTTGCATCGGCGACCAATGTGGGCTACAAACGTATCTTACGTTTCCCAACAGTGACCACTTCAAAATGGCGTTTGCGAATCTTAGAATCGCGTATGGCCCCAGCTATTGCCAAAATTTCCGTTCATTATTATAAAAACCGTCCACCACAACTCGCTTTCACCCGGAGCATTGATGGTCAGTTGACCATTGAGCCGAAGAAACATGATTTTGGTTGGAAACCTCATGGTGAGGACATTTCAAAAAATATCAATAGTGACCTGGAAATTCGTTATACTCTGGATGGAAGTGAGCCGACCAACACTTCAAAATTGTATACCGCTCCATTCTTACATGAGTCAGGACAAGTAAAAGCCCGCTCATTTACCAAAGACCAGTCGGGTAGTGTGGCCGAAAAAACCTTCGGTATTATCAAGAAAGACTGGAAACTGGTTGGTACTGATCAGGAAGCTGACGGGCATGTTGGCACAATGGCTTTCGATGAAAATAGCCAAACCTACTGGACTTCGACACGAAATGGCGCTCACTTTTTAGCCATTGACTTGGGACAGGAACAAACCCTGACAGGTTTCGTTTATACGCCTCAAACAGCCAATGCTGATGGCATGATTGAAGAAGGACTGATCAAAACAAGCACGGACGGTAAAAGCTGGAGAACGCTTGAACCCTTCAAGTTTGGGAACTTGATCAATGATCCGACTCCCAGGACTCATTATTTTAATGCGTCCGTATCTACACGTTTTTTCCGAATTGAATCTCGGGTTATTGCCGGAGGAAATAAAGCTGCAGCGATTGCCGAAATTGACTTTTTGAAAACGAAGTAAGTGCTTGGGAGATGTTCGAAAAAATAGATTCTTCGAGGAGAAAACAATGGTTTGCTTCTCATAATATAAAAACATTCTTTTTGTTATTGTTCTTTGCCTTGAGCGGGTATTTAAATACCGCTCAAGGACGAGAACTGAAAGTCTTGCAATTTAATATTTGGCAGGAAGGTACTGTGGTCGAAAATGGTTACCCTGCCATTTTGGATGAAGTGATTCGACTGGATGCTGATCTGATTGCACTAAGTGAGGTTCGAAACTATGACGACATCAGTTTAGCAGGACGGCTAGTCAAGGATTTGGAAGATCGTGGCTATACCTTTTATTCTCAGAGAAGCCAGGACACGGGTATTTTATCGCGCTATCCAATTGTTAAGCAAGAGGCTTTATTTCCGGTTAAAAATGATCAGGGATCAGTAACCAAGGCAATCATTGATGTGGAAGGTACCGAAATCGCATTTTATAGTGCCCATCTCGATTACAGGCATTGTAGCCTTTACCTGCCCCGTGGATATGATGGGTCAACTTGGAAAAAGTTGGATGCAATTGTTACCGATACGGCGGTGATTGCTAAATACAACCTGAAATCAATGCGTGATGAAGCGATCCGGGCGGTCATTGAAGATGCTGAAAAGGAACAAAGAAATGGACGCCTGGCTATGCTGGGAGGCGATTTTAATGAGCCTTCTCATCTCGACTGGACAGAAGCGACAAAAGATTTGTTTGACCATCATGGTGTGGTCATGGAGTGGCACAATACGAAAGCTCTGGAACGGGCAGGATTTAAGGATGTTTATCGGGAAGTCTATCCCAATCCTATTACGCATCCTGGATTTACCTTTCCGGCAGATAATCCGTTGGTGGACATTCGCAAATTGGCTTGGAGCCCGGATGCGGATGATCGGGATCGGATCGATTTTATCTTTTACAAACCAGATGCTAAGATTAGCTTGAAGGCAGTGACCATTGTGGGACCGAAGGGATCTATCGAGCGAAATGAGCGGGTTCCTGATAAAACAGAAGACCCAATAATGGTCCCAAAAGGTATTTGGCCAACAGATCATAAAGCAGTTTTAGCTACCTTTGATCTGAATTAAACCCAAAATAACTACTCAAAATGAAACTACTTAAAGCCTATTCTGGAGCTTGTTTGGCAGCAGCCTCACTGTTATCAGGATGTTCCGAGCCGGAAGTTCAACAACCAAATATCATCTTATTCTTAGTTGATGACATGGGGTGGCAGGATACCTCAGTGCCTTTTTGGAAAGAAAAAACAGCATTTAATGAACGTTATCATACGCCAGGAATGGAGCGTTTGGCATCGGAAGGAATGCTTTTTACACAAGCTTATGCTTCATCGGTGTGTTCGCCCACGCGCGTAAGTTTGATGAGTGGAATGAATGCTGCAAGGCACCGGGTAACCAACTGGACATTGCGCCGAAATGCCTCTGTTGATGCACAACACAAGCTGTTGGAGTATCCCGAATGGAATGTCAATGGGGTGCAACCGGTTGATAGTATCGAAAATTCGGTTCAGGCAACTATGCTACCACAAATATTGCAGGACAATGGGTACTTTACCATTCATTGTGGAAAGGCACATTTTGGAGCCATGACAACACCTTCAGCCAATCCGCTAACCTGTGGGTTTGATGTAAATATTGCAGGACATGCTGCCGGAGGCTTAGGAAGTTATTTAGGTGAGCAGAATTTTGGCAATAAAGAAAAAGGTGTTCATACCGAGCCATGGGGAGTTCCCGGCTTGGAGAAATACCATGGCGATTCGATTTTTGTTACAGAAGCTTTGACGATTGAAGCCAAGAAGGCAATGGATCAAGCTTTGGCTGCAGAAAAGCCTTTCTACCTTTATATGGCTCATTATGCTGTGCATATTCCGTTGAATGCTGATCAACGTTTTTATCAGAAATACCTGGATATGGGCTTGCCGGAGTCTGAGGCAAAGTACGCTTCCATGGTTGAAGCGATGGACAAGAGCTTGGTCGATTTAATGGACTATCTGGATGAAAAAGGGATTGCCGATAATACGATCGTACTGTTTATGTCCGATAATGGTGGTTTTAGTCTTCGTCCACGAGCAGGAGAATTGCACACGCACAACAGCCCTTTGCAAAGCGGTAAAGGTTCAGCATACGAAGGGGGTATCCGCGAGCCAATGATTGTTAAATGGCCCGGAAAAGTAAAGGCAAAATCAAGCTGTGATGACTACCTGCTGATTGAAGATTTTTTCCCCTCTATTTTAGAAATGGCTGGTGTAAATGATTACCAAACGGTGCAAACGGTCGATGGAAAGAGCTTTGTTCCTATGCTAGTGAATGAGGGAACAACGGCAGATGGCCGCGATCTTTTCTGGCATTTTCCAAACAATTGGGGGCCAACTGGTCCAGGAATTGGAGCAACAAGTACCATTCGAAGTGGCGATTGGAAGTTGATTTATTACTATCGCGATCAGCATTTTGAACTGTTTAATATTCCTCAGGATATTGGTGAAAAGCAAAATCTAGCGGAATCAAAGCCTGAGAAAGTCAATGAACTGGCTCAAAAGTTGAGCAATTACCTAAGAAGTGTAGATGCTCAGCGTCCGACTCTGAAAGCTACCGGAAAGATAGTGCCATGGCCCGATGAGGCCAGAGCTCTTTAAGGTTTCGGGAGTACTGTTTTTTGATGTTGGCCGGCACTATTTGTCTGCCCAGCAATTCAATTTCAGAAAAGAATAAACACCATGCTAATCTTCAAAAACCTAAATGTTTTATGCTTTGTGCTAAGTTTGGTAGCTTACTCATCTTCAGGACTGGCACAGGAAAATACCATTGTTGACCCTTATCATCGAGATGCGGGTGGCTATGGCTATTTAATTGAAAACAACGAGCAGTGTGCCGTTTGGTGGGCCGAAGGAGCTTATAAGGTAATGCGGGATACACCTGTTCCAGAGCAAGATGGTGACACCATTAAAATTTGGTCTGCTCAAAATGAATATGAATCATTTTTAGTGGTTATTAAGCCTAATCAACGGCTAGAGAACTTTCGCTTGACCGTTTCTTCCTTAACAAATGAAGATGGAAGTCGGGTCGAGGCAGAGCAGGCTAGTATTCGAAAGGTGGACTATGTGAAGGTGACTAAGCCAACGGATGATTACAGTTTCAAAGGGTGGTGGCCCGATCCCTTACCTTTGGTTGATGGACCGGTAACTCTTTTTGGAGCCGAAAATCAGCCATTTTGGGTGACCGTCAAAACGCCGGAAGGAACCCCGGCAGGAACTTACCATGGAAATTTGCATCTAAGTGCTGAAGGGTGGAACCTAAGTATTCCTATTCAATTGAATGTATGGGATTTTGCACTGCCCAAAATAACAAGCATGCGTTCGGGCTTTGGTTTAAATATGAATACGGTTAACGAATATCATCAGTTGACTGACCCGGAGGATTCGAAAAAAGTATTTGATCTTTACATGCAGGAGTTTAAGAATTATAAAGTGGCTCCGTACAACCCCTTCGAATTTTCGCCAATTAAAGAAACCGTATCAGGAATTTTCTGGCAAGGTGGCTTTTTCGACAGTAAGGAAAAGCATGCCGGTAAGTATGCGCTAAAAGTTGAAGATGAAAGTCGCAGCGAAGATCCGGTTGCTGAATCGGACTTTATTGAAGTTAACCATGCAAAATATGAATTATCCTGGTGGGCAAAAACACAGGAAAAAGAGCAGCAGTTTTGCGTCAAGGTGGCGTGCTACAATGCCGAAAAGGAACTATTGGTTTACGAAAACCGGATGGAAGAATTTACCGGTGAGGATACCTGGAAAGCTTATTCGTTCAACTTGAGCAAGCTTGCTGATGAAACCCGGTTTTTGAAGGTTTTTCTGTACCCGGTTTTTCATTCCTATACGGGCGAATACATTGGCACATGCTGGTTTGATGATGTAAAATTGAATGACGGCAATGAGAAGAATCATTTGTTGGCCGGAAATTTTGAAGTTGATTTGGAAAAAATAAACATCGACCTGGACTTTACGGATTTTGATCAGGCAGGAGAACGCTACCTGGATGAATTTGGGTTTAATGGTTTTCGTTTGGCACTAAAAGGCATGGGGCGGGGTACTTATTACGACCGGACGCCGGGTGTTTTTGAAGGCTTTGAACAGGGAACTGTGGAATATGAAAAGCTTATGCAGCGTTACCTGGTTCAAATAGAGCAGCATCTTGAAGAAAAAGGTTGGTTGGGCAAAGAATACATTTATTGGTTTGATGAGCCCGATGTCAAAGATTACCCTTTTGTGAGGGAAGGCAACGAAATGATCAAAAAATATGCGCCCAAACTAACGACTTTTCTGACGGAACATGTGGCCGGACAGGACCTGTCGGATGTAACCGATATTAGCTGTACAATCTGGCATAAACTGGATCATGAAAAGGCTCGGAAGCTGAATGAACGTGGGTTAGAATATTGGACTTACTTGTGTTGCTGGCCCAAGTCGCCCTGGATTTCGGAATTTATTGACCATGACGCTGTCAACCTCAGAATGTGGGTTTGGGCTTCGTGGAAATTTCAATTTAAAGGAATCCTGATTTGGTCAACCAACTTTTGGAACTCCCTGTCGGCTTCGCCTAAAGGTTATTTGCAGAATCCATGGGAGGAACCGATGTCTTTTGTGACTGGTTACGGCTGGCCACAAGGAAAACAAACGATTTGGGGAAATGGTGACGGCCGCTTTTTTTATCCGCCAAACAAAGAACCAAATGTAAAAAGTAAAGCCTGGATTGAAGGACCGGTTCCGTCTTTGCGCCTGGAAATCCTGCGGGATGGCCTGGAAGATTACGATTACCTGGTTTTGTTGAAAAAGGCAATTGAACAGGCCTCCGGAAAAAAGAAGAAGAAGCTGGCTAAAGAGGCCGAGCAACTCCTGGAACTTCCTGCCGGAATCATTTTCGACGAGAAGACGTATTCTAAAAATCCGCAAGATTTGTTGGAATACCGCAGGAAGTTGGCCCGGTACATTGAGCTGCTTCAGGAGGATTGAAGAGGCACTAAATGAGAAGGAGGGCCTGAAAGCTGAAAAAGAACATTTTGTCAACCTAACACGATAAAACTACATGACTACTACACGACAATTTACGAAAGCGACACTAAGCGTTTTTACGCTTACCGCTATGGGTTTTTCGGCCGCGGCACAAACGCCGCCTAAGCCGAATATCATTCATATTGTAGCCGACGATGTGGGCTATGATGATCTGAGCTGCTTCGGCTCAAAAGACATCCACACGCCTAACCTGGATGCGTTGGCTGAAAGTGGCATTAAATTTACCAGTTTTTATGCACCGCATGGAACTTGTACGCCTTCGCGTGCTGCACTCCTAACAGGACGTTATGCGCCGCGTGTTAATAACAACACCGGTTTGTATGTGCTTTTCCCTCATTCAAAACATGGTTTGGAAGATGAGTTGGAAGTTTCGATTACAGAGCTGTTGAAAGAGCAAGGCTACCGGACTGGCCTGTATGGAAAGTGGCACTTGGGGCATTTGCCTCAATACCTGCCTTGTGTGCATGGCTTTGATGAATTCCTTGGAATTCCTTACCCGAATGACCACGGGCCTGAACGTATCGGTAATTCCGGTTGGCGTCCCAATGGCATCAGCGATCCGGCGATTCCATTAATTGAACAGGCGCAGGTAATCAAACGATGCGATAATAATGATTTAGCTGAGCTACCAGCACTTTTTACGCGCGAAGCCTGTAAGTTTATCTACCGCTCGGTGAAGGAAGACCAACCGTTTTATCTGCAGTATGCAAATATTGAAACGCACACGCCTTGGTTTGTACCCAAAGGATTTGAAGGCAGGAGCAAGGCGGCTGCTTATGGCGATGCGGTTGAATACCTGGATACCTCTGTGGGGATCATTCTGAATACTTTGAAACGCTTGAAAATAGAGGATAATACCATTATTGTTTTTACTTCGGATAATGGCCCGTTGGTCCATAAAGATGAGGAGCTTGAAAACTGCTATGGCCGATTCGGATTCACTGATCCTGATCGGGAGCATGTGCTTCGCGAAGGAAAGTATCAAGAGCGATTTGAAGGAGGGATTAAAGTTTCGTGTATCATGAAATGGCCGGGGCATATTCCGGCAGCAACTGAGTCGGATGAGCCGATTACCGGAATGGACTTGTTCACGACGTTTGCACATATTGGAGGGGCCGAAATCCCGACCGATCGTGTCATCGATGGTAAAGATATCCGGGACTTAATGTTTGGAAAAGAAGGAGCTAAATCTCCACATGAGGCAGTTTATGGTTTCACGGCAACAGGCCAATTAATGAGCGTCCGGTATAAAAACTGGAAATTAATTTTGGGAGGAAAACATTGGACAGGTAACTTTGATGCACCGCAACTGTATGATCTGAATACAGACATGGGAGAAAGCACCAATGTGGCTCCGGAACATCCGGATGTGGTGAAACAAATTTTAAAACTGGCAGAAGAAGCCAAAACAGCAATCGCAAATAATCAACCATTAATATAGAGATAATGAGCAATAACAGAAGAGAATTTTTAAAGAATATTGCCTTGGGTTCAGGGGCAGTAGCAGCTACGTCGCTGATGTCGGCAACGTCTCCTGCAGCGAAAGAAGAAGTAAAATACATTCGGAAATCAGCAGAGCGCGTGCCTGACATGAAATTCAATATGTGTGGGTATGCAGCTCCAAAATTGGATAAAGTTCGCGTTGGCTTTGTTGGTATTGGAGACCGTGGTATCGGCGCTGTGGAGCGCATGACTTATATCGAAGGCGTTGAGATTACAGCTATCTGCGATACCCGTCAAGCTGCTTTGGATGGCGCTCAAGCGAAATTAGTAAAAGCAGGTTTGCCTAAAGCAAAGGAATTTACCGGTAGTGATACGGCTTTCAAAGACTTGTGTGAAAGTGGTTTGGTGGACTTAGTGTACACGGCGACTCCTTGGGAATGGCACGTACCTGTTGGATTGGCAGCCATGAATGGTGGAGCTCATACGGCCATTGAAGTGTCTACAGCTAAAACGATGGATGAATGCTGGGAGATGGTGGAAACTTCGGAAAGTACACGTAAGCACTGTGTTATTTTGGAGAACTGTTGCTACGACTTTTTCGAACTGTTGACTTTGAACATGGTTCGTCAAGGGGCTTTTGGTGACTTGATTCATGGTGAAGGAGCCTACATTCACGATCTGGATTACTGGCATTTCAATAAGCCAAAAGATGATAAGCCAGGTGGTGATGGTGCTTACGATAAATTGTGGCGTTTGCACGAAAACACCCGTAAAGCCAACGTATATCCAACACACGGTTTAGGACCGATTTGTCAGGCAATGGACATCAACCGTGGTGACCGTTTGGACTACTTAACCGCCATGATGTCGGATGATTTCACTTTGGAAAGACGGATTAAAGAATTGGCTCCAGAGCGTCCTGATTTAAAACAATTTTTAGGCAAAGAGATGCGTGGGAATATGGATATGCAGATGATTCGTACCGTAAAAGGACGCACTATCATGATTCAGCACGACATTAGCTCTCCTCGTCCTTACTCGCGTATTCACATGCTAAGCGGAACCAAGTGTTTTGCTCAAAAATGGCCTTTACAACACATTGCATTCGGTCACAATGTAGCTGATGAAGCTAAAATGAAAGAACTTCAGGAAAAATACCAACCAGAAATCGTGCGTAGAGTAGGCGAAATGGCCAAACAAGTGGGTGGCCACGGAGGAATGGACTTTATGATGGACTGGCGTTTGATCGACTGCTTGCGTAACGGTCTGCCGATGGATATGGATGTATACGATGCTGCGGCTTGGAGCTGTATTACTCCATTGAGTGAATGGTCAATTGCCAATGGTTCAAAACCAATTGATATTCCTGACTTTACACGTGGCGCTTGGAAAACGAACAAACCAATTGATATTACCTTGAATGGAGGTGGCACAACGGGAGTTCGCAACCTGAAAGACGCTGATTCAAAAGGACAGTTAAACGTTCATTAATGAATTTTCAGAAATCGTGAAATAACGATTAAGCCTTTTGTTCCGAAGAAGTCTCTGCTGGTTGCAATACCAGGGAAACTTCTTCGGAACTTTCTTTTTGTTGAAGTTCTACACTTCTTTCTATCTTGTACTACCTCTTTAAACTACTAACTTATGCGACTAAACATCTATTTTCTTTCTTTTCTTTTTTTGATTGGGCTGATGGCTTGCCAACCAAAAACACTAGACATTTACGTTTCGCCCAACGGTGACGATAAGCAGAATGGCTCAGCAGAACAGCCAATAAAGACCTTACAAAAAGCTAAAGACCTTGCGGCAAGCTATGCCGGGAAACAAGAAGTCAACATCATTTTGGAAGATGGGACTTACTACTTGAATGAAACCTTGGTATTTAATTTCAAGGATTCCGGGACAGAGGAATTTCCCATAAACATTCGTGCGGCTCATGAAGGAGGGGCCGTTATAAGCGGAGGGAAAGAGCTAAGTCTGAACTGGGAACCCTATCAGAATGGAATATATCGAGCATCAGTTGATTGCGAGGTCAATATTGACCAGCTTTACATCAATGGACAGCGTCAGCGGATGGCTCGTTTTCCCAATGCCATTGAGGGGAAGAATGTGTTTGATACCTGGGAATTGATTCACACCAAAGAACCTGATCCTGAAAACGATCCTTTAAAACCGGAACGTATTGGCTCTTGGAGCAATCCAGAGGGAGCTTATGTCCATGCGATGCATAGTGCTTTGTGGGGCGACATGCATTGGTTGGTCAACGGAAAGAATGAAGATGGTTCGCTTGACCTGGAAGGTGGCTGGCAAAACAACCGTCCCTCGCCAATGCATCCACGCTACCGGATGGTTGAAAATGTATTTGAAGAGCTGGACGTTCCGGGAGAGTGGTTTTTCAATCAAGCAGAAGGAACGCTTTATTACTATCCTTTAGAAGAAATAAATCTTGCTTCAGCAAAGGTTGAAATTGTTCGACTAAAGCACTTGATTGAATTTCGTGGGACTAAAGAAAGTCCTGTACGTTTTATTAATCTGCAGGGGGTGGTATTTAAGCATGCTGCCCGTAGTTTTATGGAGAATAAAGAGCAGTTGCTACGAAGCGATTGGACTGTTTATCGTGGAGGAGCCATTGTCTATGATTGTGCTGAGGACTGTTCTGTGGCGGATTGTGAGTTTGATCAATTGGGTGGGAACAGCATTTTCGTGAATAACTACAACCGTCGGCTTTCGTTTAAGTCGTGCTACATTCATCATGGAGGTGCTAACGGAATTGCATTTGTTGGAGATCCGGCTATGGTGCGCAGTCCGTTGTTCCGCTATGGAAAGCAGGATTTTGAAAAGATTGATCGTACGCCTGGACCAAAAGGTGATAACTATCCAGAAGATTGTCTGGTGGAAGATTGCCTGATAACCATGACCGGACGCGATGAAAAGCAAACATCACCTGTGCAGATTTCGATGGCGCATAAAATTACCGTTCGCCATTGCTCTATTTATGATGTTCCGCGTGCCGGAATAAACATCAGTGAAGGAACCTTTGGTGGGCATGTTATTGAATACTGTGATGTGTTCAATACGGTGTTGGAAACCGGAGATCATGGTAGCTTTAACTCATGGGGGCGCGACCGTTTTTGGACACCGGATATCCGTGAAACTGATGCAGAAATGAAAAAGGATCCGAATCTTTTCAAGCTCGATATGCTTGCTCCAAATACGATCCGAAACAGTCGCTGGCGTTGTGATCATGGCTGGGATATTGACTTGGATGATGGCTCATCGTGGTACACGATTTACAATAATCTGTTGTTGAATGGCGGCTTGAAAATGCGCGAAGGCTATCATCGCACAGCTACCAATAACATCATTATAAATAACAGTTTGCATCCTCATGTTTGGTATCCTGAAAGTGGCGATGTGTTTAAGCACAACATTGTTTTTGGCGCATACCGACCAGCAGTTATGCAGCGGGCAATTGCCGCTGATGGCAAATGGGGACAGGAATTGGATTACAACCTGTTTGCAACCAACCAGGAAGATCGGGAGAAGTTCCAAGTTAATGGATGTGATCAAAACTCCATGGTTGGCGATCCGATGTTTATTAACCCGAAAGAAGGAAACTTTACTGTGAAAGAGGATTCTCCGGCCTTGAAGATTGGATTTAAAAACTTCGATATGGACCAATTTGGGGTTGTTTCTGAAAAGCTGAGAAAAATTGCTAAAACGCCGAATATTCCACAGGAAATCGTATCAGGGAATACCGTTACCGGCAAGGTTTACACTTGGTTAGGAGCTAAAGTGAAAAATGTTGAGACTCTTGGCGAGCAGTCGGCTAATGGACTTTCATCCATGAGTGGTATCTTGTTGCTGGATGTTCCCGCCAATTCTGAGTTAGGCCTAAGAGGGTTTAATACCAGCGATGTGATTGTTGGGGTGAACAAACAGGAAGTGAAGACTTTCGAGCAATTGATGCAGTTACTTCAAGGACTACAATCCAAAAAGAACTGCACCATCAACATGATGCGTAATCAGCAAGCAAAAAATCTGATTACTGATTTTTAGCATAAATCATTGGTTCTAATTTCTCATGCCTTTGCCCTTAATCATATTTGAGGGAAGGCATGAGATTGAAAACGACACTTTTATTCCCTGTTTTTTCGAAAGGCCATGGGCGTGTATGAGGTCCATTGCTTAAATATGCGGCAAAAATAGGCCGATGTTTTGAATCCCGTTTGCGTGATGATTTCATCAAGAGGGTAGTCGGTTGTCAATAATAATAACTTAGCCTTCTCAATCCGTTTAAGAATGATAAATTCACTGGGGGGTAATCCCGTAATCGATTTGAATAAACGGGTAAAGTGATCTTTTGACAAGCAAGCTATTTCAGCCAATTTAATTACGGGGATCTCATTGGCTATATTTCCCTGTATGTACTTAAGAATAACCTGCATGTTGTGGTTTGTCAATTGACTGATGTCGGTATTTAGTTCGTCGCAGATAAAGCGGGAAAAAAGCTGCCTGATGATTCCGGTTGTTTCCAGGTAGTGTCCCATCGAATTAAAACGCATTTGCTTGTTTACCCACGGTTTACTTTGGTAAACATTTGGGTCGTGATGCGGTAACTCAGACCCCGGATTCAACTCAACGCATCGTTGAAATAACACTTCATCTAAAGCAGTTGCTTCAACTTGTTTCGATATCGAATACAAATTGTAAGGCGTAAGTCCGGAAGGCATTTCCATGCTAAAATGAATGTAGTAATGAGCAAGGTCTTTATGAAAGAAATAGGAGCAAGGGGCAAAGCTCGGAACCAGGTACATGTGCCCTGCTGTTAGTTCATATTTTTTACTATCCAAAACCAGCTGCCCAGTCCCCTTGGTAATAAGATACAACCGAGTAAACGGACTCACAATATTGTTATAGCGCGAATCTGCACTAAACTTCAATAATGCAATATTTCTTAGTTGAAAATTTATCGATCGCCCAATCTTTTCTATATGCATTTCTTGTTAAAATAAAATAGTTATAGCCTCGAGTTTCAAAATTACAGAATTTACGTGGGATTGTGAAAGTCGTATTTGTGCAATAAAGCGACGGGTTAATGCAGTAATATCATTGTTTGCGTTCTTAATTTTATGAACTAAAGTCAAAAACCTTAGTTCCATGGAGCTGACTTCTTGCGAAAGTGTTCCTCTCGAAGCTTTTAATCATCCGTTTCGAAAGGAAACTAGCAATAGAATGAAGGAGTTCAAGCCATGGAGCCAAGAAAAAATTTAGTCAACTAACTAATTAAAACCAAACTTGATGAATACTAGCGTGGTATTTGGAATTTTGCTGATTGCTATCGGCGCTTTTTCATCTGGAAGCTTTGCCGTTCCTTTTAGCAAAATAAAAAGCTGGAACTGGGAAACTTATTGGATGATCTTCAGCTTCGGAGGGTATATTATCTTCCCTTGGATTGCCTGCTGCATTTTTGCACCGGGAATGTTTTCGGTATTTTCTAAAACCGGATCCGGAGTTTTACTTTCAGTCTTTCTATTAGGTGCTATTTACGGAGTTGGAAACTTGTCTTTTGGATTGGCTTTGCGCTATCTGGGGCTTTCATTGGGTTATGCGCTTTCGCTCGGATTAATGCTGGCTATTGGAACCTTAATTCCTCCTCTTTTAGATGGCCGCTTACAGTTAATGCTTCAATCTTCGGGAGGCACTTTGCTTATCGCTGGTGTGGTGGTTGCTGTAGTGGGGATTATTTTTTCGGCCTGGGCCGGAATATTAAAAGACAGAACGGTGTCTGCCGAAAAGAAGCAGGAAACAATTGGAGAGTTTAACCTTGTAAAAGGAATCTTGTCAGCTTTGCTGGTTGGCTTTGCCGGTTCGGCAATGGCTCTTGGGTTTGAAGAAGGTATGCCAATCGCTACCATTGCTGAAGAATCTGGGGTTGATCCACTTTTTTCGATGATGCCCGTTTACGTTGTTTTTCTTGTTGGCACATTGATTACGACCCTTATTTGGTGTGTTTTTCTTGGCGTGAAGAATAAATCGCTCCAAAACTATGTAAGGCCTAAAAACAAACGAGTATTAACGCTAAACTATGCTTTTGGCCTACTCGCAGGATTTTTATGGTTCAGTCAATTCATATTTTTCAGTATGGGAAAGAGCAAGATGGGCCCATTTACCTTCACCTCGTGGGGAATTTTAATGGCGCTTACAATTGCCTTTGCTACCGTTTGGGGGCTTATCCGAAAAGAATGGAAGGGAGCTTCAGTAAAAGTATATGTATTGATGGCCTGTTCGCTGCTAATCCTTATAGCAGCCTCATTTATGATCGGAATTAGTGGTTCAGAATAATAAAGTAAATGATATGATGAGCAATAAAAAATCAATGACGTCACGGGAAAGAGTGTTGGCAGCAATCAACCACCAAACTCCTGACAGGGTCCCGGTGGACTTGGGGGCTACTCCCAGTTCTGGTATTTCTGCGATTGCGTACAGTAATCTGGTAAACCATATCGGAAATGCTGAACTGCCCGTACAGATATACGACGTAGTGCAACAGCTGGCGCAACCGGATAGGACGATTCTTGATCGGTTTGGTGTTGATGTTCTGGATATTGGCCGAACATTTAATGAAAAACCGACGGATTGGGAACCAACGATTTTGGCTAATGGAGCGCCTGCTTTTTACCCCAAATGGTTTAAGCCCGTAAAAAGGGAAGATGGCTCGTACGTAACGTTTGACGATGACGGTAAAACAATGCTGTCAAGAATGCCTGTGGGAGCTACCTTTTTTGATCAAACTTATTTTCCGTATGTCGACGGTTATCCGGATAGCTATGAGAACTTGGATGCTGAAATGGGACGGATCATGTGGGCGCGTGATGCTCATAGCCCCTGGGATCATGCAGGTGAAGATCGTTTTTGGGAACAACTGCGAGAGCGAACCTTGCGTTTACGTGAAACAACGGATAAAGCTTTGTTGGTGGTTTGCGGCTGCAACCTGTTTGAATGGGGAACTTTTCTTCGGCGTATGGATAACTTCCTGATGGATTTGCTGTGCGACCCGGCAAATGTTGAAAGGTTATTGGATGAATTATTGAAGCGTCATTTAGCAACCTTAGAGAAAGTATGCAATGCCGTAGGAGATCTAGTGGATATTATCCGTTTTGGCGATGATTTGGGAATGACTTCCGGTCCGTTTATGGATGCTGATACTTATCGGTTGCTTTTTAAACCACGTCATAAAATATTGTGCGATTATGTGAAAGAACACAGTCAGATGCACACCTTCATTCATTCATGTGGTTCCATCTCATCGTTAATGCCTGATCTGATTGAGGCGGGAATCGAGATTTTTAACCCCATACAAACCAATGCCTGGCAAATGGAGCCTGAATTTCTGAAAAAAGAATTTGGTCAAGACTGTACGTTTTGGGGTGGTGGAATTGAAACGGCTGGCGTGTTGAATGTTGGAACACCGGAGAAAGTCAGGGAGCAGGTTCTTGAGCGATTGGAAACCTTCTCCAACGGAGGGGGCTTCGTATTTAATACGGTGCACAATATTTTACCCGATGTTCCACCGCAGAACATTGTTGCTATGTTTGATGCTATTCAAGAGTTTAACAACCGATAGCACGGAGAATAATTTTAGCATTGACAGCAGGATAAGTAGGACTTGCACAATGAAAATTTCGGACAGTCGGTGATTGATAAATTTATAAATATTTAGAGATGAAACGTTTTGGACAAGTAATAGGAATAAAGCCCGAGCACTTCAAAAAATATTGTGAATACCATGCAGAGGTATGGCCCGAAGTGCTTGAAAAAATCAAAGAGTGTAATATTTCAAACTATTCTATTTTCCACAAGGATAATCAGCTGTTTGCCTACTTCGAATATACGGGCGATGATTTTGAAGCGGACATGAAGAAAATGGCTGCAGATGCAAAAACACAAGAATGGTGGGCCATCATGGAACCGATGCAGCAACCGGTAAAAAATCGCTCGGAGGGTGAATGGTGGGCCAATATGGAAGAGGTTTTTCATTTAGACTAATCGTTTACAGGCGATATCGTCTTTTTGAAAATCCAGATCATCTAAAATTTAACATCTAAATTGAATACCTAATGAAAGATGAACTATTGAAGAAACTATCGGCTTGTGTTGAGTTTGGAAAGACGAACAAGGCCGCGCTTTATCCACCGCAAATGAAAGGCGAGGATGGAGCGGATGAAATTACCAGCCAATTGCTTGATGAAGGCGTTGGCGCACAAGAGATATTAACGGGAGGCTTGATGCCAGGAATGGAGAAAGTTGGAATTAAGTTTCGGGAGAATAAAATTTTTGTACCTCAGGTATTGATGTCGGCAAAGGCCATGGGCATGTCGATGGTTCATTTAAAACCATTCTTCACATCAGGGGCAGCCAAGCAAAAAGGAACGTTTATTATTGGAACTGTTCAAGGCGACTTGCACGATATTGGCAAAAACTTGGTGGCCATGATGGTTGAAGGAAGTGGGTACAAAGTCATTGACCTGGGGACTGATTGTCTGGCTGAGAAATACATTGCTGCGATAAAGGAAAATCCGGGTGCTGCAGTTGGCCTATCAGCTTTGTTAACGACAACGATGGTAAACATGGAGCAGATAACAAAGGATATTAAGGCTGTCTTTCCGGAAACACTGGTAACCATTGGAGGAGCTCCTGTTAATGATGATTTCTGCTTGAAAATAGGAGCTGATAATTACTCGGCTGATCCTCAGGGAGTCGTCGATTTCTTGAACACTAAAATAGCATAGTTATCATGGAAGGATTTAAGTTGCTTGAGAAGGCATTTCATTTAGAGGAACTTGAGAGAGCGCCTTGGGTTCCTTTTGTGGGAGTTCACGGAGGCAAATTAGTTGGGGTTGATGCAGAAAGCTATTTGAAGGATGCTGAAAAGCTTGTTGCTGGTATCAGTAAGGCCGTGGAATTGTATCATCCTGATGGTATTCCTGTTGCTTTCGACCTGCAAATTGAGGCAGAAGTATTGGGCTGCAAGTTAGTGTGGAGTAAAGATAACCCTCCAGCTGTGGTTTCTCATCCGTTAAGCGAAGGGGTGGAGCTTAGTTCACTTCAGCTGCCCCAAGAAACCGACGGACGTATTCCTGTTGTTTTGGATGCTGCTATGACTTTGCGTAAAAAATTTCCGGATCTGGCACTATATGGCTTGATAACAGGCCCTTTTACCTTGGCTTTGCACTTGTTGGGGACCGACATATTCATGAAACTGTTTGAGGATCCGGAATACGTAAATGAGCTGATGGAGTTTTGCAGCCAGGTTGGAATTAAACACGCTGAAATGTTAATGAATGCCGGTTGCGATGTAATTGCAGTTGTTGATCCGATGACAAGCCAAATCGATCCGTTATCATTTGAAACATTTGTAAGCCCGTTTGCAACGAAGATTTTTGAATTTGTTCGCTCTCAAAATAAGTACAGTTCTTTTTTCGTGTGTGGCCATGCTCAGCAGAACATCGAGGTGATGTGTGATTGCAAGCCAGATAATGTGTCGATCGATGAAAATATTCCTTTGGACTATGTCAAGAATGTGGCACTTGCGAAAGGCATCAGCTTTGGAGGCAATATGAAACTAACCAGTGTCCTTTTGCTGGGTAATGAAATGGATGCAAAAAAAGAAACGGTAGCCTGTCTTGAACAAGGGGGAAATAACGGATTTGTGCTGGCTCCGGGATGTGACCTGCCGATGGACACTCCGGTTGCAAACTTACAGGCGGTAGCCGAAATTGTTTATGATGACTATGCCCGTCAGGTGGCTAAAGAGATGGATCATCAGTCGACTTTAGAGCCGGCTGATTTGAAAGGTCATTTTGAAACAGGCAAAGTGGTGATTGATATCATTACCTTGGATTCTGCCTCCTGTGCTCCTTGCCAGTACATGGTGGAGGCCGTAAAAAAGGCTTCGCAGAGTTTTGGCGATAGGGTGATGGTGAACGAACACAAAATAAAAGACGTAGATGGTATCAGGATGATGTTAGCCTTAGGAGTTCAAAATGTACCGACGACCTGTATCAATGGCAAAGTAAAGTTTATCAGCCAAATTCCGGCTAAAGTAGAAATTGAGGAGGCCATTAAGAACGAATTGACCGAATGAGTATTCCATTGCACTTGGTAACTGGTTTCCTAGGAAGTGGAAAAACGTCCTTTCTCAAGCATTTTCTTAAAAGCTTTGAAGGTGAAGGGAAAATTGCAGTGATTCAGAATGAATTTTCTGAAGTTAATGTGGATGGGGCAGAGCTCAGGGAAACAGCGTCTTACGATCTGTTGGAGATTAATAATGGTTCGGTGTTTTGTGTTTGCCTGCTAGGGGCATTTATCGATTCGCTGGCTGATTTTATAAAGGAGAAAAAGCCGGATCTTATCATCATGGAGGCATCAGGACTCTCTGACCCTATTGGTGTAGGACAAATTTTTCAGGCGCAAAAGTTGAAAGGAACGGTTTTTCTGGAGCATGTTTGGTGTTTAGTTGATGCTTGTAACTATAACAGAATACCGGCCTTGAAACTCCGAATGAACCATCAGTTACGAACGGCCGATACGATCATTATTAATAAGGTTGATTTGGCTGATATTAAATTAGATGAGGTGATTGCTCAGGTACAAGAAATAAACCCTTTTGCTCGCCTATTACAGGGGGAATACGGCAAGGTAAGCCTAAACGGATTAAAAAAAGCCTTAAGCTTTTACCCTGCCGAGATTAAGGGTTTAGGACGTCCGGATATTGCTTCGGGCGTTATCCGCAGTAGTCGGGAAATTAGCTTGGTTCGACTCAAACAGTTTTTACAGGAAATGAAAAACGATTGTATTCGAATAAAGGGCTTTGTAAAAATTGAGGGTGGAAAAATGGTATTTGTGCAGGGCGTTTTTGATGAATTAAGAATTGAAGAACATCGTCATTTTGCAGGCCCGGCGGAACTGGTGATGATCGGTAATTTTGACAGAACGAAAAATCTGCAAGTTGTGTTTGATGAATATGTTGGAATATGAAAGTTGAATTTACTTATCAGTTTGAGGAACTTGCCATTGACATGGATCGACTTCGGAAAGGCTTAGGGTATTCCGAAGAGCCAATTCCAGAGCTTTTTATCGACTATTTGGAAAAAGTAAAGGAAGATTGCCGAGGGCTAACTGACATTTGTGGTGCTTTTCGCATTTGCGAAGAGCTTCAGTTTGCAGACAATAAACGTTCGTTTTTCGCAGACGGTGCAGAGTTTAAGGTTGGAAGAACAATAGCTCAAAAACTTCGGAAGGCTGATAAAATGGCTTTCTTTGTTTGCACGGCAGGAAAAACAATCAGTGAAAAAGCTTCCTCATTGCTAAAAGGCGAGGATCCGGTGTTTGGTTACGTTTATGATATTATGGGAAGCGCCATTGCTGAAGCGGTTGCTGACGAAGTTCAGCACCATATTGAACAACAAATGTTACCCCTGGGAGCGAAAATAACGAACCGATATAGCCCGGGATATTGTCATTGGAATGTAAGTGATCAGCATAAATTATTTTCACTGTTCGACGAGAACCCATGTGGTGTTTCGTTGACAGAGTCCGCCTTGATGAATCCGGTGAAATCGGTTAGTGGAGTAATTGGGATTGGTCAGGATGTTGAGTTTCAGGATTACCAATGTTCGTTATGTGCAATGAAAGACTGCGTTTACAGGTCAGATGAATGAAACAGAAAGTTCGTTGATTGACCTTTTTTAGGATAAAAATCCATTAGTTTGGTCGGTACCGGAGGTATCGTGAAGTAAATACGAATAGCTACAAAAATCTTTAAAAAATGAGAAAACGAAATATTTATACTTTGGCAATCGGTGCTTTAGCTGTTGCATGTAACACTGAAAAGGCACCAGATGCTGTTCAGAACCCCAATATTGTTATCATCCTGGCTGATGATCTCGGATATGGTGATGTTCAACATTACAATACGGAACGTGGAAAAATCCCAACACCGAATCTTGATCGGCTGGCAGCACAGGGAATGAGTTTTACAGATGCGCATTCGTCTTCGGCTGTTTGCTCACCCTCACGTTACTCATTACTCACTGGTCGTTATCATTGGCGCTCACGGCTCCAGAAAGGAATTGTCGGGCTTTTCGATGATCCTCTGATTACACCTGATCGACTTACGGTGGCCGGTTTAGTCAAGCAGCAGGGATACCAAACGGCATGCATTGGAAAATGGCATCTTGGCTGGGACTGGCCAATTGATGAAGCGATGCGTCCGCTTTGGAAAGTGAATAAAACAGTCGAAGGAGAGGATGATGAATCCTTTGTAGCCACAGACGAACAAAAAGAAGCTTGGCAGAGTGTATACGCTAACCCGATTGATGGTGGCCCTACAACCGTTGGGTTTGATCACTATTTTGGAACAGATGTTCCTAACTGGCCTCCTTACTGCTTTATTGAGGATGATCGTACCATTGGAATCCCGAGTGAGTTTCTTCCTAAAAAACTACTGGGAAACAATATGGCAAGCATGGCTGGGCCCGCCGTTAGCGATTGGAAACTGGAAAATATTTTACCTGAATTATGTTCTCGTGCGGCGAAGTATATTACCGAATCCGCTCAAAAAGACGAGCCATTTTTGCTTTATCTACCCTTGACTTCTCCACATACGCCTTTGGCTGTAAATGAAGCCTGGGATGGTAAAAGCAAGCTGAACCGCTATGCTGATTTTGTAATGGAAACGGATGCTCATATTGGGCGAGTGTTGGATGCAATTGAGAAAAGCGGCGAAAGTAACAATACCCTGATCATTTTTACAAGCGACAATGGCTGTGCCCATTATATTGGAGCAAACGAATTGGAAACTAAAGGCCATTTCCCCAGTGGTCCGTGGCGTGGCTATAAGTCGGATGTATGGGAAGGAGGGCATCGTGTACCTTTTATTGTGAAATGGCCGGGCGTGGTGGAAGCCGGAAGTACTAGTGATCAGCTCGTTCAACAGGTCGACATTATGGCTACGCTGGCGGATGTTATTGGTGTGAAACTGCCGGATAATGCAGGCGAAGATAGTTTCAGCTTGGTATCTTTATTGAAAGGAAATGATCGGCCTGTAAGAGATAATGCAGTAAATAGCTCTATCCGTGGAGTGCCTTCAGTACGTCAGGGAGAATGGAAACTGATTCTGGATTCAGGCTCGGGTGGTTGGACCAAAGGTGAGAGCGATCAGGAAATCCAGCTTTATAATCTTACGACCGACCCCGGTGAAACAACCAATTTGGTATTGGAGTATCCTGAAAAGGCAGAGGAGATGAAAGCGTTGTTGGAAGAGCTGATTGTTCGTGGCCGCAGCACCCCCGGGAAAGTGCAGGATAATGATGTAGAGGTGGTGCGTTTTAACACTGTTTCAAAAGCTAAATAAGTAAAGAATACTGGGGTGTCAACCAAAATTGAAGAAGATGGAACGACGAAGATTTTTAAAAATTGCAGGAACCTGCTCTGCCCTTGCCGGAACGGGAACATTCTGGGCTTGTAATAACCCGATGAGCGATTCATGGCCTGAGGAATTGAAAAAACGTTCGATTCAGGCGTTTGCGCGTTTCAAGGTGGTTTGGGATTTCAATGATTTCTGGAAACGGGGAAATACCTTCGATGCTTGCCTGGTTTTCAGCAGCGCCTTGTATCAACAATGGCCGGATGATCCGGAGGTGAAACAAATGCAATTGGATATCAATCAAATGTTGGAAGAAAATCTTCTTTTTTTTAAGCGTTTTGACCCGGGCTCATTGTGGGCGGATGATTTTGGTTGGTGGGGATTAATGGCCTTGAATGCCCGTAGCCATTTGCTCCGGACAGGGGAGACGGCTTTGGCTGATGAATATTGGAAACTTTCAACCAGTTTGTGTTGGGAGTATAAAAAGAAGACTGCTTATGATACTAGCTCGGAAGCTAAGCCTGTACCTCACGGATGCCGGAATGGTGATGCCAATGGCGACAGCAAAGGGGTGAAAAACACCGTGACTAATGTGCTTTTGTTTTTGTTGTCTTCACGGATTTATCGGGTATCCTTAGCTGATTCATCCGTTTCAGATCGGGATAAATACTTGGAGATGGCTTATCGGCAGTGGCAATGGTTCGATGGCTGGTTCAAGCTGGAAGAGTATCAATATCTGAAAAAACTGTCAGAATCTGCAGCATTGGTTCAGGAACGGCCAATGGCATTTTTTGAAGGGTCCGACTATCAGGAAAAGATTCACCCACCTTGGGCTGAAGGTTGGGTGTGGACCGGAGATCAAGGCATGTTGATTGCTGCTTTGGCTGATTTATTGGCCATTCGGCAAGAACTGGAAGCTTGGGTGAAAACGGCTGGAATCGACCCGGCGTTTGATCCGGGGACTTTTGAGCGCAAGCTTCGAAAGCTGATTAAGCTCATCGGGCAAGGAGTGAAGCAAGGCTTGATCTTTCCGGATGATCAGCTTATTCGGGAAGCACCATGCTTGTCGAGTTTTGGGCCGGTGCATGGCAATGACTACCTGGCTGGTCGTGGAATTTTGATGCGCTACCTAGGCGATGAGGAGATTAGTCCATTGCTGGGCGCTTCTTTGAGTGAGAACTTCAAAGCCACCGCAAATGCTATTTGGAATACCAGACAAGCAGAGAACAATCAATTTCAACCGGAATTTACAAATAGCGAAAATGATAAAAAATACATTCAGCACTTCCGAAAACTTTGGGGAACTGCAGATGATGTGCTGACCTGGGACCTGGAGAAAATGAAGCCTCAGAATAAAGACGGAGTTTGTCAATCCATTGGCTTGGATGCCTTGGGAGCAGCCATTAAACAACTTGGGTGATCCTGGTATCATTTCCTTGAAGAAATGATACTTAAGCTGGCTGCCATCCCTGAACTTATGCGGTTCAGGGATGGCTTGGTTGTAGCTGCTAAACGGTATTAATTTCGGCAGGATATGATTCGTAGGTGTGTGGCAGATGATTTTTAGTTATATTTAGCCATCACTTTTTTTACGGTAGTTTGGATGGGAGTAATGTTTAAGCACTTCAGTTTTTTGGATAACAGGTTTACCCTTCTTGACCAAAGGTCAGATCGGTACCTTTTGATATTAGTCTGCTTGGTTTTTAGTGTTTTGTATATCAATGTATTTGTTCCTTTTAACATTAACCGTTGGTTCTCCGATTCGGGCTTCATTCAGTTCTTACGACTTTCAAGTTATGGTTTGGTGGTGTCGCTGGTGTTGCTATTTACCCAGTTTCCACTGCGAAAATTGTTTAAAGTAAAGGCCTTTAGTATCAAAAGTTATGCGCTTTGGCTGCTGATCGAAATCTTATTGATTAGCCTGGTGTATATTTTTCTGTACGGAAATCCGGTAGGTAACTTTAGCAATGATTTTATTTTCTCTTTAAAATACACCTTGTTGGGCATTTTGCTGCCTTACTTGTTTTCACTTTTCATTATTTACTATAAGAACCAACGGGCGGAAATAAGAACACTGAAAGACCAGCTTGGCAGTCCGGTTAAAAAGGAAATGTTGGTTTTCAAGGATGAATATGATCGGATTAAGTTTTCCCTGCGGACACAAGATGTTCTTTTCCTGGAATCGACTGATAATTACATTACGGTATACTATTTGGCTGAGGAAAAAATACAACGAAAGCTGCTTCGGAACTCGCTTAAGCGGGTTGAGGAAATGCTGGCTAAAAACCGGATTGTTCGTTGCCATCGTTCGTTTATTGTGAACTGGACCCAGATTGAAATGGTGCAGCTAAACGGGAAACGATTGCAGCTTAAGCTAAGCCATTATGATAAAATTATCCCGGTTTCGGAAAAATATTCACCCCTGTTTTTAGACCTTTTATCCCAGCAGGAGGTGATTTAGCCCCAAATAAGGGGCTTGAACCCTAATTTTTTGATAAAAGAAAAATCCCAGTCACTTTTGTACCAGTTAATCTTTTAAATCAAATAAAATGAAAAAGTTATTGGTTGTTATTTTTATGATTGGAATTATTCCTTTGTCAGGAAAAAGTTTAGGAACCGCCTCCGTTAAAGAAGTCATTGGCGAGTGGACTTTCGAGGTGCCATCAGCGCCTTATGGGTACGAAAAAGGAACCTTGGTTATTAGTGAAAAGGAAAGCGAATTGGCCGGGGAAGTTAAATTTGCTGATGGCTACAAAATTCAGCTGAAAGATTTAACTTTTACTGATGGTGTTTTTAAATGTGGCTTGTACGTCGATTATGAATATGTGAAGCTAACGGCAAAAATTAAAGACCAAAAGATGGCCGGAACAGTAAAAACCTCCGAAGGCGACATGGAGTTGGCTGCAACCAAAGTTAAAGCGAAAGAATAAGTCGGATTGAACGATCAACCAACTGCCCTATTTTTTATAAGAAATTCTTCTTAGTTACGACTGGGAAGAATTTTTTTTAGGGCCACTTCAGGGCTTGAATGCAGGCCAAAAGGATTCCCGTAAGTTGAACACTATTTCCTATTGCCACTTTATGATTGTTTGCTGTATTCCGGAAAATTTAACGACCCAGTAAAACTATTGCTTTAAATCAGGTACTGCCTGGAAACGTGTTGATAAACATAGTACGTTCCGCTCAGCTTGTTTGTATGTAGCTAGTGTAAATGAGTATATTTATGTTTCTAATGTCATAAATGTCTGACTTAAAGATTGAATAGGAATGAGCGATCAGCATAAATTACAGCAAATGTTGGAGGTGATGATTTTCTATCCAGTGGAATCCGACACCAGCTTTTTGAAATATTTCATGGGTTTAATATCTCCGAATGAACAGCTTTCCCCTACATTCAAAGTTTTCGAGAGGCCGGATTTATTATTTCTAAACCAATTGATGGTTATTACTATATTGATAAGGACTCGCTGTATTTTTGCGAGATCAGCCAATTGCTTCATTTTTCGAAAGATGAGGCTTACATTCTTCAAAAAGCCATTCATTCCATTAGCGAGAAAAGTAGCGGTGGATTCGGATGGGTTGAACCTCTTCCAACGGGCGTTTTGCCCGGTTCGGACCGAAACGAATCCGGACTGCACCGAAATGTCGTCGGATTGCACCGAAATGCCAGCGGATTGGACCGAAATACCGTCGGATTGAACCGAAATGCCTGCGGATTGAACCGAAATACCGTCGGATTGGACCGAAATATTTGCGGACTGTACCGAAATGCCTGCTAATGAAACCGAAATAGCCGTTAACTGGATCGAAAGGCCCGGAGCCCGGTGAATTACTAATTAAAATGAATAGACTATGAAACAAACTCAGATTAACCGTAAGAACATGATCGAGGCAACTTTAAGCTACCTCGACGAAAAATCGCCGCTATGGCAGAGCATTGCCAAAATTGGCGAAGTAAAAAACAAGCTGAGCGAAGTAAGTCAGGCCATTGATGTGGCTGCTGCCGAACAGCTAAAGGCACAGGTGAACGCCGGAAAGATGAAAACCGAACTGAAACGCACCATGAGTCAGAAAGGCGATATTCTGAACGACATGGTTGAGGTGTTTGCCGTAATGACCGGTGATGAGACCCTGAAGCAAACCATGGGGCAAAGTGCCTCCGACCTGTTTAAGATGAAGAACGATGATATGCTGCGGCAAATTAAACTGATTATAGATGCGGCTACCGAACACCAGCAGGCTCTTACCGATGGCTATGGCCTTACGGCCGAACAACTTGCCGACCTGCAGGCCGATTACGACCGATTTTTGGAGCTGAGCGGCCTGCCCCGCGAGTACCAGATTAAGTCGGGCGTGGCTACCCTCACCCTAGATGAGCTGTTTTCGGAAGCCAGCGACTTGCTGACCAACCAGCTCGACAACCTGATGAAAATCTTCAAACGGCGCGACCCCGCACTCTACGCCGGCTACGAGAAAGCACGTATTGTGGTGGATTATTAAGTTTATTGCATTCCTGACAGGTTTCTAAAACCTGTCAGGATTAAAAAGGAGAGGATAAAAAGGAAACGATGCAACCGTTTGAACAACTTAAACGCCGAGGGATTTATCACATCTACAACCATGGGGTAGGCGGGCGCGACCTGTTTCGGGATAGCAACAACTACGACTATTTTTTGGCCTTGTACGATAAATACATTTCGCCAATAGCCCGGACTTATGCCTGGGTGTTGATGAAAAATCATTTTCACTTATTGGTGCGGATAAAAGAGGAAGTTGTTGCTTCTCCTACCCCAGACAGGGTTTTGAACCCTATCAGCGATAAAAACGACAACTCCTTGAAAATAGGTACTCCTTCGCAACAGTTTTCGAAATTATTTAATGCCTACGCCCAGGCTTTCAATAAATACCATCAAACACGCGGAGCCCTGTTCGAAAGGCCTTTTAAACGAAAACTTATCGACAATAAAACTTACCTGCGCAAGGTCATTCTTTACATCCACAATAACCCCGTTCACCACGGCTTTTGCGAACATCCGGTTGAATACCCCTGGAGCAGCTACCTAAGCTGTATTTCCATGAAACCAACCAAATTGCACCGCGAGGCTGTGATCGGGTGGTTTGATGATAAGGCGAACTTTAAAACAATGCATAACCAAAAGGTGGATGTATTTGAAATCGAAAAATGGTTGGAAATTTAATGATACCTAATCCTGACAGGTTTCTAAAACCTGTCGGATTAATAAAGAAATGATATGAAACAAAATTACAAAACGATTGACTATGGGTGGCTGACGAGGCCAACAGGCGATGTGTTTTTAGCGCAATAAACGAAAATGAAAAAATATGAGGATACATTTAAAAATTAAGACAACAGGCGAGCTCATTCCATTTGATCATCAGCCTTTGCTAACCGGAGCTATCCATAAGTGGTTGGGATGGAATAACGAACATGGACGTGTTTCACTATACTCATTTTCAAGGCTCGAAAGAGGAAGAGCGACTCCTGATGGATTAAAATTCGATAAAGGAACTTCGTTTTTCTTTAGTTCTCATGAACCAGAATTGATTAAAAAGCTCATTGCAGGAATCCAGAAAGATTCAAGTCTGTTTCATGGCCTGCAGGTAGAGGAGATTATACTTCAGGAAGATCCTGACTTTTCGGGCCGCGAATTATTTTTTGTCGCAAGCCCTATTTTCATTAAACGAAAGGATGGCGAAAGGGTAGACCACATTACCTATGATGACCTACGTGCCAACACTTGTCTTCAGGAGACTCTGCTTACAAAGATGAAAAAGGCTGGAATAAATGATGAATCATTACGAATTTGGTTTGAAGATAAATATCCTAAAGCAGGCACCAAGAAAATAAACTACAATGGGATACAAAACCGAGCCAGTTGGTGTCCGGTAATCATCGAAGGCAAACCCGAAACAAAGCGATTTGCCTGGAATGTAGGACTTGGAAATTCAACGGGAATTGGGTTTGGAGCTATAAAATGAAGAATTATGGGAAAGATATTTGTCGTAAAATACACCGGCCCGTTCGGTTTTATAAAACCCTGGACAGCGGTAAGAGATGGGAAAACATTTAGCCAGCAATTTCTTACTCCATCAATCATTGAGGGAATAAGACAAAAGTTGGAGGTTTCTTCCATCGTTCGGCACAAGTTGACCTATTCGTCAATCAGCGTGCAACAAGAACAAACTCAAACACGGGGTTGGGAAAAGAAAACACAACAGAAAATCATGGTTCGTAAACGTTCGGTGCTTGAACGAGGAGTAATGATAAATCCGACGCTTTACCTCGCATTTGAAAATGTAGAAGATGCTCGAAAAAGTGCAAAGCAACACATTTGTCTGTGCCGTAATGAAGATGTGCTGTTTCCCGAACCAGAGATAAAATCCATGGACGATGCGGAATTTGACCAACTAACCGGATTTGAATTGCGGTTTGGAGAAAATGAAAAGTCGTTTTTCGTTGGCTTTAATCGGTTCAACGATGCTAAACCCATGTACGGATGGTTAGAAATTGCAGGTAAACCTGTTAGTGGAATGTGATGGGGAAACTTAACCAGATATTAGCCAAAGGAGAAGTAAACGGACATCTTACCTTGGTTCAGCATTTATCTGAAGTTGCATTGCTTGCCGAAAAGGTCGCACAGCATCTTGGGTTAGAATCCTCGATTGCCCGGAAGGGGGCTATTTTTCATGATATTGGCAAGGCAAGTTCAATTTTTCAAAAAACGCTGAATAAGAACTTTCAACGGCCCCCCGGATTTTTGTTCCGGCATGAATTGGCTTCGCTGTTTTTCATTTCAATCCTGAATGATGAAGAAAAATCCCCTGTAATCGACATGATTGTGGCTCACCACAAATCAATATACAAAGATGCAGGCGGTAAAGGGTTGCTCGATTTGGATGAAAACGAACCAGCGGTTTTTGAAAAGCACATCAGTGGGTTTGCTGTTTGGAGCAAAGATGCCCGATCAATACTAGAACATTTCAATATTGAAACCAAGCCGATATCTGTTGATCAAGCTAAGGAGAGTTTCTACGAAGTAGTTGATTATTGCCAATCCAGAAAGTACGGTTACTCCCAATGGAAGGGTGTTTTAATTGCCGCAGACCATCTGGCCTCTGCCATGAGCGGTTACGTAAGACCACTCGAGGCAAAGCTTTTTGTTTTGCCCAATCTGAGCTATTACCACTCCCGAAAAAGCGAACTCTATCCGTTATCGTTGATTGCGACAGACGATACCCGCAAACATACCTTGGTTACAGCTCCAACCGGAGCCGGGAAAACCGATTTTTTGTTACGTCGTTGTACCGGACGCGTGTTTTATACTTTGCCTTTTCAGGCATCGATAAACGCCATGTATGAGCGGATTAGAGCCGACTTGAAGAATACCGGGGCCGATGTTCGTTTACTACATGCAGCTTCAAGCATCAAGTTGGAAAATGGAACGGTTGAAGAAAAGATACTTCAACGCCACATTGGCGCCTCGGTTAAGGTACTAACCCCACATCAAATGGCATCGTTGGTATTTGGGACAAAAGGCTACGAAGCCATGATTGCTGACATTAGAGGTTGTGATATCATACTCGATGAAATACATACGTATTCCGAAACAACACAAGCCATCGTTTTAAAGATCGTCGAAATACTCTGCAACATTGGTTGCCGTGTGCACATTGGAACCGCTACCATGCCATCGGTTTTGTATGACCGATTGATTGATATACTGGGAGGTACCGACACGATTTACGAGGTAAAACTACCCGATGAGGTTTTGGATACGTTCAACAGGCACATGATTCACAAAGCGGATTCAATGGAATCGCTGAGCGACGTTATTGATGAAGCCATTCACCAAAATCAAAAGATTCTATTGGTTTGCAATCAGGTGAAACGGGCTCAGTCTCTGTTTAACGATCTGTCGGAAAGGTATCCTCATGTGGCAAAAATGTTGGTGCATAGCCGGTACAAAAGGGGAACCCGAAGCCAATTAGAATCCGATTTACGAAACATTTACAACAATAGCACCGAGGCTTGTTTGGTGGTTTCAACCCAAGTTGTTGAAGTGAGTCTGGATATTAGTTTCGACCTGATGGTTACCGAATGTGCCCCAATTGATGCGTTGATTCAGCGCTTTGGCCGGATCAACCGCAAGCGATCGAACGAATCGATTGGACACTATAAGTCCATTTATGTGCTTGCTCCGCCCACTGATAAAAATGATGCTTTGCCTTATGGATTGGAAGTTTTGCAACGCACTTATGAAGCTTTGCCCGATGGCAATTTGATGAAAGAACGGGATGCGCAATCGATGATCGATACCGTTTATCCTTCCATTGAATTTATTGACATTGATTTGAATGCTGTTTTTAAGGAAGGAAAATGGATGATTAAAGAACTATGGCACAACTCCAAATCGGCTCTTCTGGAAACACTGGATATCGACTCAGTGTCCTGCATTGAAGAATCTGACAAGGAAGTATACGAATCGGCTACTTATGAAGAGAGGTCTAAAATGGAAATACCGGTTTCTTTCCGCTCTGTGGCTTATCGGAGGTTGGACAAATCCACCTGTGGCTCGAAACCCTTCATCATTCCATCGAAGGCATACGATAAGGAATTGGGCTTTCTGGTTGAACTTGCCAAACCTGAGTTTTACAATGTTTCATGATGATTTTTATAAAATACAACTGATATGATAGCAGCAACTATTGGAAAAATCTTTCTGGATGCTTACAACAAGAAATTTAAAAGCAATTACTCTGCAAAGGAGTTTTTTGTTGAGAAGTATTACGAAGTTTTCTTTAATCACAACAAATACATGATGTCTGCCGGTAATTCCCCCTTAGAAAATCCCAAAATAAGTTGGAATAAGATGAGGACAAGAAAGATACCGTATGAAACAGTTGCAAAAAGAAATGAACGTTTTACAAAAACGGTAGATAAGATCGATACAGGTATAGCGGATGCCAGTATTGCCATTGGTTTTCCATCATTGGATTTAACAGCCACTACGTCGGGACAGGTAACCAGCCTGGATTTGCCCATCAAAACTGATGAAATTTATTTATCGTGGATTGGAAGTGGTATGGGAATTGGGGTACAAAGCGGTTTGTCACTCCTGTTCAGTAACCCGCAGATTTTGCTTGATCTGTTTGAAGGCTGGCAGATTTATCGCGATTACTTAAACAGTACCCCTGCCCTGAGAGGAAACCAGATCAACACATGGAATGGTCAATGGATTGCCCACCGTTACGATCAACTTACTTATGACGAGTTGAACCCAACAGCATCGTTTAATCCGTTTGGTGCCATGAAAGATGGGGGGATGGAGGTAAATACCCAATCGTGGACAAAAGTGCTTGTTGGTATTGCCCGCAATTATCCCGAAACATCGCTAATGGCTTATGTTTATAGTTTGGGGCAAATGAATACAACTGTAGGGTTTGTTCCCTTTGATTTGCCTCGTATCCGACAACCTTTTGAACTCTACAACAAGTATTTTGGAACAACCAGACGCGAACAGGTTGAGCAATTGTTTGGAACAGCCATGGGCTTTACCAAAGCTTGCCAGATGGGAGCTATTGGGGTAAATGCACTTGAGCCCAAAGGGTTTCGCGATTGTATGGACAAAGGAGTTGTGCCTAAATATACTCCTGCCAATGAAGAAAAAACAATCAATTTTAACACTTATCAAATATGGTTATTAGCTATGTTGAACAATGAACAATTATGGGAAAAAGCGCAGCAGGTTGCGATTACCCTCAACACGTACTCTTTGAGCGAAAAAAATGCCAAAAAAGTGAAAAGCCAGGAAGTTACAAACCTGTTGGCTTCAGTGAATAAAAAGCAGTTTATCGAATCATTAATTGAAATTGTAAATGGAAGTCCTGAAATAGATCAACTGGCCGATATTGCCGAAATAATCCACACGATGCCAGTCGATAATGTGCCTTACTTCCTAACCTTAATCCGCTTTCAATATGCCGTAGTCAATAAGAAATCTTTAAACAAATAATTATGAATGCTTACATCTATTTAAGAGCGTTAAAACACGCAGATCATACCGTATTTTGTGTACAAGATGGTCAGAAAACGTATTTCGATCCTCAGTTTAACCGCGTTGTTGCTTATTCAAGTGGACAGCAGGTGAAACGCTCAATTCTTGATGCGCTCACATCAAATTTGAATATTCAAATGGCACCCATTACATTCAATTATAAAGTGAATGCGAAAAAGGAGCTGGAAAATAAAGAGCCTTGGTCGCCCTGCGATCCTTCTTATATCGATCAGTTGCTAGGGGGCTGGATGCGTGCTGGCGATGGAATTACAGTAAAACGACGAAGTCCATTATCTATTTCGGCTATGCGTCCAATTCATCCTTTGCTTGCCGGAACGGACAAAGAAAACCTTACATTTGACAGAAGCGATAAACCCGACCGTCATCCGGTGAATGTTCGTTGGGGCGATCAGCTGATGACTGATGAAGAAATTGATGAATTTTTGGCAAACAACAACCGGACATTGCCCCGCAGGAATTGGATTCCGGACAATGTTCGTACTGGTGGCCTTTTTGTTTATGATATTGCCATTGACCTTCGCACTCTCTTTGCTGTTTCTACCAATCAACATGAGCCTGAATTATCTACGGATAAGATTGAGGATTTGAAAGCAAAAGGTTGGATTGAAAGTGAAAATGTGTTTGGAAAATGTTTAGTACTTCCCCCAAAAGAACGTGAAAAAGTAATACCAGCTTTGGCAAGTGCCTTGTTGAACTGGCGTATTACATCGAACCAGTCACGAACCTTTAGTCTGATGGAAACCCTGGCTGTTGCAATCAGCGACAATGCCAATAAATTGGCGGGTGCTATTCGTGCAAAACTAATCGAAGATGGCGAACGGCCCAAAGCCAAACCCATCATTGATGAAACTGCCGGAGCGGATGTTTTTGTAAGTCTTCCGTGTTCAAATTACGTGGTTACCGTAAACGAAAGTGCCGATGCTCTTGAAAGAGCAGAACAAAAGCTGATCGATCGGATGATGGCGTTCGATTACGAAAACCAACTATCCTGAATTTATATGCCTGACAGGTTTCTAAAACCTGTCAGGGGGAGGAAACCGTATTAGCAACTGAACCCAAGATTAAACGATAGCACCATGAACCACGAAGAATTGTATCACTTTTTCAAGCGCTTTGATGATCAGATGAAAGCCATGGAAGCGAATGGGCAGGCTTTTCATCAAAAGCTTCGGCATGATTTGTTCGACTTGGTTTTTGCGCACTGGCCGGAGCTGAAGACTTATCGTGAGGAAATGGAAAAGCCTTTGTTGGACTTGGCGACTCGCAGTGCCCATGAAGCGATGGAATGCCTGAATGTCGCTGAATATTATTGGCGTACAGGTGATCCGGTTCCTAAGGTACGTCCGGTTCCTAAGCCATTGACAGCGCAGGATGCGGAGGATCAGGTGCAGAAGTTTATTCGCGAATATCCGGATGTTGACCCGGAGGAATGGCGCCAGGTAGTATGGGAAGATTTTGAGTGGGACATGAAGGCCAATCATTTTGTACACCGTATTCATCATGCAATGAAACAAGCGCTGACTGATTTTTACCTGGACAACTTGTTGAGGCTGGAAGCTGGTCAACTTCTGTTACTGGATGAATATTTATATATGATTGGAGCTCATCAGTATGCTCAAGAGGTATACGAACTGGAAGAGGCCGTGAAGAAGTAAGTCTTTTTAAAACCCGCCAGATAAAGAAGTTGTTGGCCACTTTGCTTTAGTCGGAAGGTTGTTAGTCTGCTTGATTTCAATAGCCAATATGCCCGGCGCAAAAATAAGGGCCTCCGTTCTTTGATATATTGATAACTCGTGTATGATTAACTTTTAATCGCACCCTACTGGAATTGAAATTTGATAATCAGATTCAGCGTTAAGTCCTCGTTGTCTTTTAATCGCATCCTACTGGAATTGAAATTAGGTTAAGGCAGATGGAAGTTGAGTTGTTAGTCTGCTTCTAATCGCACCATGCTGGAATTGAAACTTCCTCCCATGAGCGGGCGTCTCTACATTCAAGGAACTTTTAATCGCACCATGCTGGAATTGAAATACCCTGAACCTCAGCTGAGTGACTTGAGGGAATCAGGCTTCTAAGCGCACCATGCTGGAATTGAAATATTTATGAAGGATTGGAGCGAAATATACAGCTAATTCTTTTAATCGCACCATGCTGGAATTGAAATGAGAATAACACTTTCTCAGTGACAATTCAAGGTGACTTCTAATCGCACCATGCTGGAATTGAAATCACTTAAAACAGTTTCAAAGCAAACAGTCAATGAAGTCTTTTAATCGCACCCTACTGGAATTGAAATATATATTGGTCGCCTTCGTATCCGAGAAAGTTGGACTTTTAATCGCATCCTGCTGGAATTGAAATCAAGTAAAGATCGTTCTCTTTTCAAATTTATGCGCTTTTAATCGCACCATACTGGAGTTGAAATGTAAGGCCAACGCTGCTCAAACGGCTGCACAGACCCTTTAAATCGCACCATACTGGAATTGAAATGAAGCACAGCGGAAGAGTTTAAGAACATTTTATCATCTTCTAATCGCACCATGCTGGAATTGAAATATCGAATACTTTTTTTATGAGTCGGACGAGCTTAGCTTTTAATCGCATCCTACTGGAATTGAAATCCCTTATTGCAACGGGAATTGGTGACCTTTTAAGACTTTTAATCGCACCATGCTGGAATTGAAATACGAAACCGACAATGGCATGTTCATCGTTTATCCCTTCTAATCGCATCCTACTGGAATTGAAATGAACTCTTTCTCCTTATGCGGATAGATCGTAAGGTCTTCTAATCGCACCATGCTGGAATTGAAATGAGAATAACACTTTCTCAGTGACAATTCAAGGTGACTTCTAATCGCACCATGCTGGAATTGAAATAGCACAACGTTGGCCCGTAAGGCTTCGCCCTGCATGCTTCAGTCATCAAAGTCCATGATGTATTGCTTAAGACTTTGCTCTTTACTTAGGTTTAATTTCTTTTTAAGTCGATATTTTTTTAAATCGACACTGCGAGTGGTGATTTTAAGAATAGGTGCCAGTTCTTTTGACGAAAGGTTCACTTTTAGGTATGCACAGAGTTTTAAATCCAAATCAGTAAGGTTTGGATGTTTTATTCGCAGCTTTTTAAAAAAGTTTGTGTGGGCTTCAGAAAAGGCAGCTTCAAATACCAGCCAGTCTTTCTTTTCATCAAAGTTCACTTTAATCATTTTGGAGAGCCGATCAATTTGGCGTCCGTCAACAAATCGGTGATTCTCACGGATGTGTTTTAACTCCCCGTTAATTTTATCAATTATCTCTTTCTTTTTGTTGTTCTGAATAAGGAGGTTGGCAAGCTTGTCTGATTTGCTGGTTACTTCCTCTTGCAACTGTTTAACTTCTTCGCCCAGCTGCTGTTGGGAGCTTAACATGCGCAAATCGTTTAAACGTTTTCGCTCCTTTTGAAGCCTTGAGTACGCTTTTTTCTTGTGTATTTGATTGAAGGTATATCGCAATACAATGCTCAGAATGATTATTAATACGGCGTAGGCTGCATAGGCCAGTTTCGAACGAAACGGTGGCGGCGCAATCGTAAAGGTAAGGCTGTTTATTAGAGAGCCGTCTCTTTCGCGCACCTTAAAGGTGTATGTGCCTTCGCGCAGGTTCTGAAATATGGCGTGGTTATCTTGCCGGCTTTGCCAGCTATTGTTGTAGCCTTCTAAAATGTACTCGTACGATGACTTAAGGCCATAGCTGAAGGCGGTAAAGGTAAATTGCAGGGTATTGTATTTGTAGGGTATCGCCTCATCAGCCCTAAAAGTACCTTCTTTACCTGTGCGGTCGTTGGTGCATTGGATGCGGGTTATCAATGGGGTAACACTGTTAATTTGTGCGTTTTTAAGTTTGTTAAGTTTCGTATAAGCAATGCGGTCCGATAAACATAGCATTATTTGTTCGTTTGCAGATTGCGTGATTCTTTCATATTTAAAAATCAGGTCATCTTCAATGTTATTCAGGTTATAGGCAAGTGGTACAATTGTATCGGTTTTCAGATTGTACAGAATTAAGTGCTTGTTCTTTCTAATAAATATGTGGTCATCAATAACTTCGGAAATGTAACTTGCCTTGTCAAAAGCTGAGGGACAAGGGTGAGTTGTCTCATCAGCCGCATAATAAAAAGAGGTGTCGTTTGAGGTAATTAGCACTTGACCGTTAATGTCAAACGCACGCACCCAGGTTGTGTTGCGCATTTGCGGAAGCAAGCTTAAGTTTTTGAAGGTATATTTTCTTTTTTCATTGTCGGGCCAAATCTGAAACAGCGTATTGGCCGCTCCTGTAATAATGAGAGAACCATCACTCAGTTCAACAGCATCCCTTGTGAGTTCATCAATATCGGTAATGGAGTAGTGTAGCTGCCATTGCTTGTTTGTTTTTTTATAAACAGCCACCCCAAAATACGATGTTTGGTAAACAATATCAGGGTTAAACCGACTTTGAAGCATGGTGTATCCACCAGCTGCCTTTGATAGTTGTTTGAGTTGTGAGCCCTCAAGTAAGTAGGTACCATTGTTATGACCAACCCACAAGGTGTTGTCAATAACATCAAGGTTCCATATTTGTCCTTCTGATCCTTTGATTAGTTCGATATCAAAAACTGATGATTGATTTTTAAGAGGCGTTATTTCATAAAGCCCAAGGTTGGTGCCTGCATAATATTTATTGTTCAGCATCACGATATCGTAGAAAGACCCCAACTCAATGAACTGATTGTTGAAAAATAAGACTGGATTCTTCAGATCGATTAATGAAATGCCATTATTGGTGGCAATCCACAAAAAACGATCCTGCTGTTTGTAAATGGCATGTACCCGGTTGTTTGATAAACCATTCGAGCGGTTTAATACATAGGTTATTTGACCACTTAGATCTCCAATGATTACACCTCCATTCATCGTAGCAAAGGCATAATTATCTTTGTCTATCCTGATTACCTTATTGAGTTTATTGGTTTTAATAAAATCATTGATGGGCGTGTTAAAGGGAGTCAGCTTGTTATTGGATAAAGTAAATAAGCCGTTTTCAAGTGTTCCAATCAAAATAGTATCGGCACTCAATTGAGTAATGTATTTTACCAAAAGCTTACTCATTTCAGGTGTATCGCAAATGACACGCTCATTTCCATTGGGGGTAAGGGCCATCAGCTTGCCATAACTTATTTGATAGACAATTTTTTCACCAATAGGGTAGGTGAAGGTTGTATTACCGTGTTTAAATCGCTCAATGCCAACTAAGCCATCTGAATTAACATGGTAAATTTTGTCAAATGATTGAAAAACTATCAGTTCGTTAAGCCGGAATATTTTCCAAATGTCGTTCTCAATTTCTGTTAGTGGTTGAAAACCTCTGTTTAGCTCTTTTTCCAGGAAGTATCCCATTAGTCCATTGCCTCCAACATATATGGTATCGTTGGAGCAGTATACAGCTCTTAAAGTATTGGATGTTTTATAAAGGCTCCAGTCTTCTCCATCGTATTTAAGCAGACCTAGTGTATTGGCAAAATACATGGCTCCACTGCTTGAGCTTGAAACGTCCCAATTTTGCCTTTCACCATTGTAATCATCTTTTAAAAAACTATAAATCTCAGGTGCAAGCAAGGCTTTATTTCTGCTGTTTGCATTCCAGGCAAAACTATTGATGTTTATCAGTAGTAATGCTAAAACTGGTAATATGATCTTATGCCGCCACATTCACTGGTAATTGAAATCCTTAAATTGTAAAAGATAGAAGAGTCTGCTTGCTTGCAGTTCGTGTAATTAGGTTAGTGCGGCAATATATTTATTTTTTCTTACACCGCAAAAATGATGTATGAAAGGTGATGTATTGAGTGTTATCAATGGTGAATGGTTGGGGGTGTTTTGAGATGAATGTTGTGTGTGTAATATTCAGTATTACAAGTAAGTAGGGAGGTGGTTAAAAGGATGATGTGTGTTTGATGTATAGTAAAAAAATAGCCTTTAATAGCAATTGTTCATTTTTACAGGCAAATGAATAGTTAATACAATGAAGAAGCTATTATTAACACTGTTTGTAATAAGTCAGTTTGGAGCTGTTTATGCTCAGGTACTCCAAACATCTTTTAACGAAGGGTGGTTTTTTAAAAAACAGGATGACGGCAAGGATTCTATCCAAGTAGTACTTCCGCACCATTGGAATGATGATGCTTATGTCAGCAAAAACTACTACAGGGGTATAGGCGAATATTCCAAGCGCTTTGTTGTCTCGGAAACTTCTGAAAAGACTCAGCAATATCTGTATTTCGAAGGAGTGAACTCAAGAGTGGATGTGATAATAAATGACACCCATGTACTTACACACTCTGGCGGTTACACCGGGTTTTATGTACACCTTACACCACATTTAAAATACAATTCAACGAACGATATTCGCTTAATCGTCGATAATACGAATGATAATTTGGCTCCGCTAAGTGGTGATTTTACCATATTTGGTGGAGTTTATCGTCCGGTTTGGCTCATTGAAAAGAATGACATTAGTTTTGAGCTGGATAGTCTTGGTGGAAAGGGACTGCTTTTTTCTATCGATGAGGTATCTGATAAACAGGCCAAAGGGGAGTTGCAATTATCCATTAATAATACATCGCGTAATGAGGAGTTTGTAACGGTTGAGGTTCAGGGGTTTGATCCTAAGAAGCAAGCCGTGTTTGATTTATCAGTTCGGAAAAAAATAAAAAAGGGGAGTAACCAACTAAAGGTTACTTTACCTACGCTGAAGCGGCCCATGCTCTGGTCGCCCGAAAAACCAAATTTATATACGCTTGATGTTGTATTAAAAGACAACAAAGGTAAAGTTCTTGATCAACTGAAAGAAACGATTGGTTGGCGTTGGTTCGAAATAGGAGCTGACAATGCGCTTTATTTAAATGGTAAGCGAATCAAGCTGATGGGAGCCAGTCGTCATCAGGACCGCGAAGGGTATGGCATTGCTTTGTCTGATGTACAGCATACGGATGATATAAAGACATTGAAATCGATGGGCGCTAACTTTATCCGTTTAGCCCATTATCCGCAAGCAGAAGCAGTTCTTGATGCTTGCGATGAGTATGGCCTTTTGGTGTGGGAAGAAGTGCCTGTGGTTGATTTGGTTAATAATGCAGAACGACAACTTCGAGAAATGGTACGCCAGCATTATAATCATCCCTCGGTGGTTATGTGGGGCTATATGAACGAGGCAATTATACAGGTGCCTCACCGTGTAAAAGATAATAGTGAACGCCAGGAACGTTATGCAGCAACCGTGCGATTGGCAAAGCACCTGGAAAGGGCTTGTAAATCGATAGATCCTAATCGCCTAACAGTTATGGCTTACCATGGAACGACATTATACAATGAAATTGGTTTAGCCGGCATAGCTGATATTTCGGGTTGGAACCTCTACGATGGTTGGTATGGTGGCGGACTGGAAGGGGTTGAAAACTTTGTATCGAAGCAACACCAGGAGTATCCTGAACGTCCATTGATCATCTCTGAGTTTGGTGCCGGATCAGACAAGCGTATACACACTTTAAAGCCTCGGAAGTTTGATTTTTCTATCGAGTATCAGCAATTATTTATGGAGCATTATTGGCCGGTTATTCGCGACTCTGCCTATATAATGGGAGGAGCCATGTGGAACTTGGTGGACTTTAGTTCAGCCTTGCGCAACGAATCCATGCCACGCATCAACAATAAAGGGCTCATGTACGGCAACCGTGAGTTGAAGGATGTATTCTTCTACCAAAAAGCATTTTTAAGCGATAATACGCCTGTACTGCATTTGGGCACAAGAGACTGGCAGCAACGGATGCTACTCGATTCGGATAGCAAGCAAGTGATCAAAGTGTACAGTAATCTTCAGGAAGTGGAGTTACGAATCAATGACGTTAGTTTTGGTGAAAAAGAGACGAATAACTTCACTGCACAGTGGGAAGCAGAGCTGAACGAGGGAATTCATAAGCTTAGTGTACAAGGACTGTTTAATGGTGAAGAGGTCAACGATTTTACGACACTGGAGGTCAGCTATCTCCCAAGGCGTATTTCGGAAAATGGTATTGTAGATATTAGCATCAATGCGGGTAGCGACGTCTACTTCCATGCCGATGGTTCAAGTTTGGTTTTTGTGCCAGACATGCCTTATGAGAAAGGAAGCTGGGGATATATAAATGGGGAGGCAATGAAGCGGGGGGACCGCCCTGGAACAACTGCTGAGATTAAAGGGTCTCCCAACGATCCGCTGTTTCAAACTCGCCGCGAGGGCGAAATGACTTACCGGTTTGATGTAGAGCCAGGTACTTACGAGTTGACGCTTGGCTTTGCCGATCTGAATTACTATGGTCAGCCGCTCGCTTACGATTTAGGAAATAGCACGTCCAATGATCGACAAATTAGCGTGTTCAATATCGTTTTAAATGGGCAAGAGTTAGAAACCAACTTTTCACCAGCCCAAATTGTAGGAGGCAACCACGCGTTGCTCAAAACCTATGTAATAGCTACTGATCAGCCTTTTATAGAAGTGAATTTTACCCCTGTAAAGGGGCAACCATATGTTAACAGCTTAAGAATTAGAGCTAAATAACTTTAAAATCAATTTTCTATGATTAATCGACTACTTATTTTTTTCCTGTTGGTCAGCAATATTGCGCTGGCACAGGATGCTAAGAAGGTCTCGGGTGAAATTCGGGACAATCTTGGGTATGGACTGCCTGGTGCAACCATTCTGGTTAAAGGAACAATGAATGGAACCACATCGAACATGGATGGTCAGTTCGAACTGGACAATGTACAATCTACTGATGTGTTGGTGTTTTCATTTATTGGATTAAAAACACAAGAGTTAGTTGTTGGTGAAAAAACTTCTTTTGCCATTACGCTTGAGGATGAGACGAGTGACTTGGAAGAGGTTGTGGTAATAGGTTATGGTACAAGTAAATCGAAAGACTTAACCTCTCCAATTGCAAGCATTTCAGGTGATGAGCTTACTTCCGTAGCAACATCATCACCAATGGGTGCAATTCAAGGTAAAGTGGCAGGTGTTACCATTGTTAACTCAGGTGCTCCGGGTGCCGGACCTTCAGTTACTATCCGTGGAGTTGGAACCCTTCAGGGAACTAACCCATTGTATGTTGTTGACGGAATGTTCTTGGACGACATTAACTTTTTGAGTCCGAATGATATCGAAAGTATGTCCGTACTAAAGGATGCATCTGCTGCCGCCATTTATGGTGTGCGTGCTGCCAACGGGGTGGTTTTAATTACTACAAAAAGTGGTGTTAAGAACCGAAAAATGAATATTACCTATGATGGTTATTATGGTTTGCAATCTGTAACTCAGCGCCTGGAAATGGCTAACTCATCGCAGTATGCAGACTTTATGCGTGCTTCAGGTGTACAGGGCTATATCAACCAGGTAGATGCTGCCATTGAGCGATATGGCGGTGAAAACGGCGTACCATCTGTTTCTACCGATTGGTACGATGAGTTAATTCGAACGACCGCTCCTGTTCATAACCACAATGTATCGCTCACCGGTGGTAACGATAAGTCGGCTTATGCCTTTAGTTTAGGTTATTATGGTCAGGATGGAATAATGGATTCCGATGGCAACTATAACCGGATTAACTTAAGAGCAAAGGTGGATTATGACGTGTCCTCAAGTTTAAAGGTTGGTTTTGGTACCCTGTTAACTCAGGAGGATCGCATGATTGATACCAACCAAGCCTGGTTTCAGGCTTATGTGAGCAACCCAATGTTTCCGGTTTACGATGAATCGTTACCTGATGATGAGGGCTATCCGGTGAAGTTTGGTAACCCACATAACCTGGGCTACAGTACTTATTATAATAACCCGGTGGCAGTGGCTCACTATAATCGCGATAATGAGTCGGCTATTACGCGCTTTTTACCCAATATTTATGCTGAGCTAAGGCCTTGGGAAACGCGAGATATCGCTTTTCGATCGGCTTTTAACGCCGATTTTAGTTACGGAGCTGCTTCCCATTTTATTCCTGAGTACGCAGTTGGAAACAATGAGCAGACGATCAATGCATTGAGCAAAACAACCAACTGGAACTACGACTACATCTGGGATAATACAATTACAGCCAAAAACAATTGGGGCAAACACAATTTAACCTCCATGGTTGGTTTTTCTGTACGCGAAGAAAACTACCGTTGGATGAGAGGTACTGCTCAAGGCGTGATGAATGATGATTATTTAGATTCGGGTAATGAGGAAACAAGTCGGGTATATGATGGCGGTTCCCGTTTTAGAGGAATGTCTGCTTTTGCCCGTTTCTCATACGACTTCAATTATAGATACCTGCTTTCATTAACAATGCGTGCTGATGGATCATCGAAGTACCAGGAGAAGTGGGGGTATTTCCCTTCAATTGGTGCAGGATGGGTCGTATCAGAAGAGAGCTTTGCAAGTGGATTAAAAAACTGGAAGTTTGATTACCTTAAAGTAAGAGCATCATGGGGTATACTTGGTAACGACCGGGTTCCTTCCAATGATGGTTTTGCTTCAATTGCAACTGGTGGCCTGGGTGATTCTGGAATTTTTGACAGCGTCCTTGTTCCCGGAATGATCAACAACTCACGTTTTAGCTACCTGAAATGGGAAGAAGTAAACGAAACAAATATTGGTATCGACACAAAACTGTTTGACTCCCGTTTAAGTGTTGAAGCTGACTACTACCGGCGCGATACAAAAAATGCAGTCGTGAGTCCACGTGCAGCCTTTGGTAACCCTTCGGTTTTACAGAATATTGGAACTATTCGCAACTCAGGTTTTGAAGCCATGATTAATTGGTCGGATAATATTGGAAAAGATTTCCGCTATTCTGTAGGTGCTAACATTACAACTATCAATAACGAGGTTGTTGATTTAAATGGTAACCCTTATATCGAAACGGGCTCTGCAGAATTTCCACAACGCCATGTGGTAGGGCATGAAGTTTATTCATTCTACGGCTGGGAAGTTGCTGGAGTGTACCAAAATCAGGCTGAGATTGATGCCGATCCAATTGCAAAAGCCAATGGGTTAACTGCTGGCGATTTCAAATACGTAGACAGGAATGATGATGGTGTTATCGATGGGAATGACAGAACATTGTTAGGAAGTCCAAACCCTGACTTTACCTATGGCATCAACATCTCAGCCGGATACAAAGGATTCAACTTATCGGCTACTTTCCAAGGTGTTCAGGGTGCTACCATATTCAACCGCCGACGCGCAGATATTAATAAGCATGGAAGCAATAACCTGGATGCTAATTTAGTGGATGCGATTTGGACAGGCGAAGGTTCGACCAACAATACGCCTTCAGCAGCAGGAATGTTTAATCCATGGAATACAGGAAGACTGAATAGCTTTTTCCTGGAAGATGGCTCATATTTCCGTATTCAGAATGTGCGCTTGTCTTATGATTTGCCAAAAGCATGGATGGAAAGCGCACATATTGGTGCAGCGCAAGTATTTGTGAATGCCGATCGTCCTTACACTTTCTTTTCCAGCAATGGATTTACGCCTGAAGTGCCAGGAGGTATCGATCAGCAGGTATATCCAATACCGTCGGTTTTCACTGTCGGAGCGCGCGTAACATTTTAATTAATTTCCAATACTTAACAGATGGCAAATGCTCGTTTTATTTTTGAGTAAATCTTGAGTTGGGCAGGCATAGGCTATACTGTTTTAGAAATAAACAATTATGAAGTACATTAATAAATATATCGTATTATTATTGGGAGTACTGATGTTAACTTCCTGCGAGGACTGGTTGCATATTGTTCAGGAAGGCACCATCCCAACAGAAGACATCGACTATACCGATTCTAGTCAAATGTATGCACCTGTATCTGGCGTATATGCCAATGCACGTCGCAAACTGGCTCAATGGGAAATATGGCCATTACTAAATGTGCGTAACGATGAGGTAACTAAAGGTGGTGGCTCTGTTGCCGACCAGGGTACTTATCTGGATATCGAGAACTTTAATTATGATGCAGTGAAAGGCTTCTGGGCCTTGAATAACACCTGGAATGCTTATTATCAGATCGTTATTGGAGCTTATAATAACATCGAATTATTGAATCGTTTTCGGGAGCACTTGACTACTGATGATCAATTAGTACTGGCCGATCAGTATGAGGCTGAGATCGTATTTCACCGCGCTTTAGCTTATTACATGATTTCGAACCTATGGGGCGATGTGCCTCTTATTGATGCGGAAGATGTAAACTTTGCTTTTCCTTACCGCAGCAGTCAGGCCAAAGTGCGTGCAGCGATTCACGAAGATTTGGACTTTTGCATTACCCACCTTCCCGAAAGTCAACCCGTAAATAAAGGGGCAGTTACCAAGTACACAGCAATGACATTAAAAGCTAAAGTCGCTTTGTTGGAAGGTAATTACGAGCTGGTGAAAACCTTGACTGATGAAATTATCGCTAATGGTGGATATCGCTTGTACGAAGATTACTACAATTTATTTAAGATCCCTGGAAAACTATGTTCAGAGTCAATTTATGAATTGCAGTTTACTGATTTTGGCAATGGAAGCGGTGACCAGGTTTATGGAGGAGCTTGGTTCCAGCACCAGGGGCCACGTAATAATAAAGCACCTATTTCCGGATGGGGTTTTATGTTATTGGAGCCTGAATTTATTCAGTTTATGAAAGACAGAGGTGAGACAAAACGTTGGGATGTAGCAGTTCTGGAATCAGATGCTGTAACGCCAGCCGGAGATAATATCAACTTATTTCAACCTGATTATATGGACATTAAAGCGCATTATAACGGTAAAGCCTATGTTCCTAAATCTCAAATCACCGAAGGACGGAACGATTATGGTTCGAACAACAACATTCGCATCTTGCGATATGCTGATGTGTTGCTGATGAATGCCGAAGCCAAAGTAAAAGTGGGGGGCGATGCAGCTACACCATTTAACGAGGTACGTTTGCGTGCTGGTTTAGAGCCAATCAGTAACCCTACTATTGAAGATATCCTTGATGAGCGTCGTGCGGAATTCTCAGTGGAGTGGGGCGAGCGTTTTAACGACTTGGTTCGCACCGGAAAAGCCGCTGATGTATTACCTGGTTTTGTTGCTGGTAAACACGAGTTTTTACCAATTCCAACCAGTCAGGAGGATTTGAACCCCAATTTGTTAGCTCCTGTTCAGGAATAATAATCAATCATTGTTAGTATAGGGTAGAGGGGGGTACTCCTCTACCTTTTTTAATACCAAATTTTAAATAAACGTTCGAGATAACATTAAACACAAATGAAGTCGCTATGTTAAATAAAATTATCTATAAAGGAACTCTTGCTGTTTCACTTCTGGCAGTAGTAGCTTGCTCGCAGCCCAAAGAGTATAAAACGATGTGGAAAAGCTACAGTGGTGATCCGGTAATTGAGCATAAAGTGGATTCAGTACTGTCACTGATGACCCTTGATGAGAAAATTGGCCAAATGAATCAGTATTCCGGAAACTTTGCGCCAACCGGAGAGGTAAGTGATAATAAATCAGGGGAGTACCTTAAAAAAGGGATGATTGGTAGTACCTTCAATGTGTTTGGTGCCGACTATGTGCGAATGCTGCAGGAGCAGAACATGAAGCACTCGCGCTTGAAGATCCCGATGCTATTTGCAGCGGATGTAATACACGGATTGGAAACAACCTTTCCTATTCCTTTGGCAGAGGCCTGTTCCTGGGATTTGGAGTTGATGGAAGCAACGGCCCGGGCAGCAGCTGAAGAAGCTACTGCTTCAGGCGTAGCCTGGAACTTCGCGCCTATGATTGATATTGCGCGCGATCCTCGTTGGGGGCGCGTTATGGAAGGTGCCGGGGAAGACGTTTATCTGGGGTCTTTAGTGGCTCAGGCCCGTGTAAGAGGTTTTCAGGGAATTGATAATTATACCGGGCTAGATAAAGGAAACACCATGATTGCTTGTGCCAAGCATTTTGTAGCTTATGGAGCTGCACAGGCAGGCCGCGATTATCACACCACGGATATCTCGGAGCACACATTGCATGAAACTTATTTCCCTCCTTTTCAAGCAGCCATCAACGAAGGCGTTGGTTCCTTTATGACCGCTTTTAACGATTTAAACGGCGTTCCATGCACCGGTAACAAATACTTATATACCGATATTTTACGCAAGCAATGGGATTTTAAAGGGTTGGTTGTAACCGACTATACAGCAATCATGGAGCTGATTGCCCATGGGTACGCACAAGATTTGAAACATGGAGCAGAACTGAGCTTAAATGCCGGCATTGACATGGATATGATTAGCGAGGCCTTTGTTGGGCATTTGCGTGAATTAGTGGAAGAAGGCAAAGTTTCAGAGGCGCAGATTGATGTTGCCGTTGCCCGTATTTTGGAGATGAAATTTTTACTGGGACTGTTCGATGACCCTTATCGTTATTGCGATGCACAGCGCGAGAAAGAAGAAATAATGAGCCAAGACAAGCTGGAGTTAGCGCATAAAGCTGCTCAAGGATCCATTGTCCTGTTGAAGAATGAGAACAATGTTCTTCCATTAGATAAAAAGTCAGCTAAACGTGTTGCTTTGATCGGACCGTTTGTTGATGAGCGTGAAAGCCTGAATGGAGAATGGGCCATGAAAGGCGACCGCAAAAAATCGGTAACCTTACGCGAAGGCTTAAATGCTAAATATGCTGGTTCCAACGTCAAATTTAACTATGCTGAAGGTACTAAATTGCCTTTACTCGATCGGAGAACACAAAAAATAACGCCTGTTAATAGTGCTGATAGAAACGGTTTTGCCAAAGCTGTTCAAGTAGCTCGTAACAGCGATGTGATTTTGGTCGCAATGGGAGAAAACTTTCACTGGTCAGGAGAAGCAGCTAGTCGTACAGATATTACTTTACCCGGAAATCAGCGCGAACTGCTAAAAGAACTGAAAAAGACAGGTAAGCCAATTGTGCTGGTATTATTCAACGGACGTCCGTTGGATTTATCATGGGAAGCTGAAAATGTGGACGCGATTGTTGAAGCCTGGTTTCCTGGTATTATGGCCGGTCATGCCGTGGCGGATGTTATAGCGGGAGATTACAACCCATCAGCAAAATTGGTAATGACTTTCCCTCGTAACGTTGGTCAGATACCTATTTTCTACAATGCAAAAAATACGGGACGTCCATATAACTCAGAGCGTCCGGCAGATTATCGTTCATCATACATCGATGTGGAGAACACGCCATTGTATCCTTTTGGATATGGTTTATCCTATACAAGTTTTGAGTACAGTAACTTGAAGTTGGATAAAGACTCCTTCTCTAAAGGAGGATCGATTAAGGCCTCCGTGGAAGTTGCCAATACGGGTAATTTTGATGGAGAAGAAATTGTCCAGTTGTACATTCAGGATATCACAGCCTCGGTAACCCGTCCGGTTAAAGAGCTTAAAGATTTCCATAAAGTGGCCCTTAAAAAAGGCGAACGGAAAACCATTGAGTTTACCATCGATGAAAAGACCATTGAATTCCTCGGTCTAGATCTTAAGCCGGTTGCTGAATCCGGTGATTTTAATCTGTGGATTGGGGCAAGCTCAGCTGACGAATCAAATCATGCAAACTTCAAATACAATTAATTGAGGGAAGCCCCGCAAGGGGCTTTTTTTATATAAGATATTACCACGTAAAGCAAAAACATTATGCGATACTTTTCAAAAACAATACTTCTATCCTTCAATGTGGCTCTGCTAGCTTCATGCGGCATCACGTCGAAAGATAGAAAAAGTGCCAAGCCCAATATTCTTTATATTATATCGGATGATCACGCGCTGCAGGCAATAGGTGCTTATGGTCACCCAATTACCAAACTGGCGCCTACACCCAACATTGACCGCCTGGCCAACGAAGGTGCGTTGTTCACCGAGAATTACTGTGCCAACTCGATTTGCGGCCCCAGTCGGGCAACTATTCTTACCGGAAAACACTCGCACGCCAATGGTTTGATGCGAAATGACAATACCAAGTTTAATGGGCATCAGCCAACGGTTGCCAATATTTTGCAAGCCAATGGGTACCAAACAGCTATTATTGGCAAGTGGCACCTGAATACGCGTCCGGTCGGATTCGATCACTATCAGATTCTGAATGATCAGGGCGAGTACAATAATCCCGATTTTGTGACCAAGGATACGGTGCAGCAGTTTATGGGGTATGTAACCAACCTGATTACGGATTTCACTAAAAAGTGGCTCGAAGAGCGCGACGAAAGCAAGCCGTTCTTTTTAATGATGCAGCATAAGGCTCCTCATCGGAACTGGATTCCTGATGAAAAATATTACCGCTTGTTTGAGAATACCGAATTTCCTGTGCCCGATAACTACTTCGATAATTACGAAGGTCGCGAAGCGGCTCAAATTCAGGAGATGAATATTTACCAACATGCCTACGAAGGACACGATCTGAAAATGGTTGATGGTGTGGACAGTGATCAGTTACTTTACGACCGTTGGCCCCAGGTTTTCTTTGGTCGGATGACCGAAAAAGAGCGACAAACATTTCTTGATGCTTATCGCGAACGCAATGATGATTTTTACCAGACCGAACGCACCGATAAAGAAAAGGCGATTTGGAAGTTACAGCGTTATTTGCAGGATTACCTGGCTTGTGTCCGTTCAATTGACGATAGTGTGGGAGAGATTTATGAATATCTTGAAGAAAAAGGACTGCTGGAGAATACCATCGTCGTTTACACTTCCGATCAGGGCTTTTATCTGGGAGAGCATGGTTGGTTTGACAAGCGATGGATGTATGAGGAATCCTTCCGTATGCCTTTAATTATCCGCGACCCATTTGCCCCCAAGCAAGGACAAAAAGTGGAAGCGATGACGCAAAATATTGATTTCGCACCCACATTTCTGGATATGGCTGGTGTGACTACTCCGGAAGAAATGCAGGGACGTTCATTGCTGCCATTAATTGATGGAACCCCAATGGCAAAACCCTGGCGGAAATCGTTGTACTACCATTACTATGAGTACCCCGGGTTTCATAGTGTGAAGGCGCATAACGGGGTGAAAATGGGACATTATAAGCTCATTCATTTCTACAAGGATAATGTTTGGGAAATGTATGATTTAAAAGCCGATCCAACCGAAATGAATAATGTCTACGGATTAGCCGAATATAATGACATTCAGCTTGAGCTACATGCCGAACTGGAGAAACTGATTCACGAATACCAGGTGCCTCAAAAATATTTGCAGTAAGCATTGGATTGTAATATTTTAAGCGTTGTACCTTACAAAATTTGAACATGCAAAAGTCATTGTTAGTAATTGCGCTGATACTTCTGGCTTCAACTACTTGGTCTGTAAAAGCGCAGCAAGTTTCTCAATACGAAAAAAGAGAATTTATTCATGAGAATGATACCTTGTTGTACCGTATTCTGTATCCTCACAATTACGACGAAAACAAGCAATACCCTGTTGTATTGTTTCTGCACGGAGCAGGAGAGCGGGGAAGTGATAATGAGCGTCAGCTAAATTTAGGTGGCGATCTGTTTTTGAATGAAAAGCTTCGCAAAAAATACCCGGCCATTGTCATTTTTCCGCAGTGTCCGGTGGATACGATGTGGACAGCCCGCACGAAAAATAGGGATGCACAGCAAAATTGGGTATTTAATTTCCCCGTGAGTAAAGTGGCTCCGCGTCCGGCTGAAATGGTTAATTTACTGGTAGAAGAGTATATGGAGACCCCATCTGTCGATAAAAATCGGATCTATATTATGGGCATCTCAATGGGAGGTATTGGTACCCTTGAATTTTTACACCGTTGGCCAGAAAAATATGCCGCAGCTGCCGTAATTTGTGGGGGACATGATTGTCGCATTGCCGATAATTATAAGCACCTGCCAATTTGGTTCTTTCATGGTGAGGCCGACGATGTGGTGCCACATCATTACTCTTATGAGGTATACAAAACAGTGCATAAAGGGAATAGACGTACTCGCTATACCAGTTACCCAAATACGAATCATAATAGTTGGGATAAGGCTCTGGCTGAACCAAAATTATTAAAATGGATGTTTAAAAATCAAAAAGAAAACTAATGAATAAATTGACATACGCTTTGATTGGGGGGTTAATGTATGTTACGACCCTGTTGAATGCGCAAGAGGTTGTACCTCAAACGTATTGTAATCCGTTGGATATTGACTATACCTACATGGTTTACAATTCCAGCCGAAATATTTCTTACCGCTCAGGCGCCGATCCGGCAGTTGTTGAGTTTCGTGGAGAATATTACATGTTTGTAACCCGTTCATTTGGTTATTGGCATTCAACCGACCTGGTGAATTGGGAGTTCATAAAGCCTGCACAGTGGTTTTTTGAAGGCTGTAACGCGCCTACCGCATTCAACTATAAGGATTCTGTCTTGTATTTTGCCGGAGATCCAGCCGGTTACGGAAGTATATTGTATACCGACGATCCGAAAAGTGGTAAATGGACGCCTACGGCTTCAATTTCCATGAATATCCAGGATTCGGAATTGTTTATCGACGATGATGGTAAAACCTATTTATACTGGGGCTCCTCAAACGTACATCCTCTACGTGTTAAGATGCTGAATAAAGATGATCGCATGCTTGAAACTGGTGTAACGAAAGATTTGATTAACCTGGTAGAGGAAGAGCATGGTTGGGAGCAGTTTGGCGAAAATAACTTTCACCCAACGTTAAAGGAGGGGTATATGGAAGGTGCTTCCATGACCAAGCACAATGGTAAATACTACTTGCAATATGCGGCTCCTGGTACGCAGTTTAATGTATATGGGGATGGTGCATACGTGGGAGAAACACCTCTTGGTCCATTTAAATATATGAAGAATAATCCCATGTGCTTCAAACCGGGAGGATTTACCAATGGAGCTGGCCACGGCATCACCGTGAAGCAAACAAACAATCAGTATTGGCACTTTGCCACCATGGGCTTGGCCTCTAATTCGCATTGGGAAAGACGTTTGTGTATGTTCCCAACCTACTTCGATGATGAAGACCTGATGTATTCCAATACCCACTATGGTGATTATCCACGGTATGCACCAAATCATCCAACCAAAGCTGGTGAGCATTGTGGTTGGATGTTGCTTTCATATAAAGGTAAAACAACGGTGTCATCCGCTATGATGCAAATTAAGAAAAGTACATCAACCGATGGCAATTACGATATTACGGAGATGCCATTGGAGAAAACTGCCGAAGGACAGATTGTGTCAAATGTTTTAACTGACGAAAGTCCAAAGTCGTTTTGGGTGGCCAATGCGAATGACAATCAACAGTGGGTGCAAATTCAGATGCGTGCTCCGGGGAAAATTTATGCGTTTCAACTAAACTATCACGATCACGAATCTGGTATTTATACACGTACCGAAGGTTTGCGTCATCAGTTTACCATAGAAGTATCTAACGATGGGAAAGAATGGCAAACTGTAGTAGATAGAAGCAATAGCTATAAAGATGCACCCAACGCATACATTGTATTGAACCAGCCTGTTGAAGCCCGATATGTACGTTACAATAACGTAAAAGTCCCTGGTAAAAACTTAGCCATATCTGAAATAAGGGTTTTTGGTAAAGGATTTGGTAAAAAGCCATCTGCTGTTAAGGGATTTACAGTTAAGCGCGAAGAGGACAGAAGAAACATTACGCTCAAATGGTCGCCGGTAAAAGGGGCACAGGGCTATAACATCCGCTGGGGAGTTGCACCCGATAAGCTGTATCAATCTTGGCTAATCTATGAGGACACCGAGCATTTTATGCGTTGTTTAGACCGCGATACGGAATATTATTTTTCCATTGAAGCCTTTAGCGAGAATGGTATTTCAAGTTACACCAAACCGATACAGGTTAATTAATAGAGAGAAAAGGATAGTGTGATACGAGCCATGAGCAATAAACTCCTACACGAGTAAAATTGAATTTGGCAAGTAGCATAGAACCATTGAAAAATAAATTATAGACAGATGAAAAAACTAATTCTGATACTTGTTGCGACAATGATGGTTTGGAGTGCAAAAGCTCAAAAAAACGATCAGGAAATTATAGAAGAACTATTGCATAATACCGTAAAGTTTTATCAAATGCTTCGCGCCGATAATGGATTGTACCATGATTTTGTGAGTACACATGGCCAAACCAATCGCGGTTCGGCAGCCAATATTGGTATGGGGCTGGTTGCCCAATGCGTTGCAACCGAAATGGGCTGGACAACATCGGCCGAAGAGGAGATCGTTGAAACCTTAGAGTCGGTATTAGGCTATAATGATAAAGGAATAAAGCTGGAGCGAACCGCAGAGAACTGTTTTATTCATTTTTACGATATCGAAACAGGTAAGGCCATGGGACAAGACTGGAGTCCTATTGATACTGATTTGATGCTTGGAGGGGTATTGTTTGCCAAGCGTTATTTTAACGAGAATGAGCAAATAGTAAAATATGCCGATGAGCTATTTAATATGGTTAATCAGTCGTTGTTTGTGGGAGATTGGACCAAGGGGCAAATTTCGTTGAAAATGAAGACTGATGGTTCGCCGGCAGGAAATTGGACATTGCCTTACAATGAATATATGCTTGTAGCATGGATGGCTAAAAATCAGGCAAAAAGGAAAAATGATCCGGCAAATAAACTGTGGAACGAATGGTATGGAACGCCAGAAAACCTCCCGTATGCAACCTATACATCGCGCTCGGGAGACACATTTAAAGTGCCGACAGATCTAAAGGTGACACGTGAATTTACCTCGAATTTTACCTTCATGTTTAACTATATTTTTGTGCATGAATTTTCTACCAGTAAATGGTATCAGGAAGCCATGCGTCAGGCCGCCTTGGCCGATCGTGCCTGGTGGCACGACAGAACTGATTTGGATGACATGGGTAAACAGCCCTACGAATGGGGTACAACGGCAGGTGTTGGTCTACGTGAACGAGAAGGAAAGTTAGAGGAAGGCTATTGCGTGGATCGTATTTGTGCTCTCGAAGATGTGGGAACTAAGCGCGATAGAAATAAAGGAATGAACGTAGCCTTGAGTGCTCTGGCGGGGTATTCACCTGTATTGCCGGATTTAGTTCGTAAAGATCTGATAGCGATGTATCGCGATCCACGTGGATTAGGGAAAATGGCTTTGCCAGCTCGTGAAGGTATCTCAGATGGTGGTGATTATATCCTTTGGAAATACAGCTACAGCGATTTGAATTGGCGTCCTTCAAAAGTTGAAGGTGTTGATTATGCATGCATGTTGCTTGGTTTAGCAGCTTTGCCAGAAATGTTGGGCGTTGAGTTTTTTCAGGAATACAATGACTTCTTTAGTACTGAAAAGCCAAATTATCAGCGACGAAAATAGTTAATACCTGCTTTTGCAGGATTTTTGAGAAAGGTGCAGCGGAACAAAGTTTCGTTGCACCTTTTTTTTGTTCGCCCGGCATGTGCGATAACTCTAGGGAACCTGCCTTGATGGAGGGAAGTGTTAGCCTGAGACAAGGGTGTCCATTGTGAAATGAAATTTGAAGGAAGTCGCCGGTAAATTCCATTTCACAATTGTATGCTTTACGCGCACAATTCATCAAGGACCGGAAAGGCTGCTGACGACTGAAAAAGGTCATTATAGCGACCACATCAAAGCAGCCATGTGCATTGGGTATCTGTTGCCTAGAGCTTCTTTAAAACAATTAAAGTTGAACTGGTTTATCACCAAAGATTCTTTGATCAGGAACATGCTAAACTAATCTTGTTTTGCTGGACTGAAACCCGGTATAACAAAAGAAGTAGGCATTTGAGTTTAAGATACAAAATAATAAACGGATACAGGCAAGTGGCCGATAAGCAGAGGGCAGCGGTGTGCTTCTTAACTGGGCGTACAGTTTTTGTTGCATATCCAGGTCGGTGGTATTTCTTATGGTCTCGATAAAACACCTACAACAATATTAAAGAATATTTCTTACACTAAGAGTACAAACTGATAACCAAGAAACAAAATTAGTTTTCTTTTTTTGTCCAGCATTTTGCCTTTCCTTAACAGTCTATCTAAATTCTTTCTTGCTCAAAAAGGAAAAGCCCCGGCGAAACGCATTGACGTTTTGCCGGGGCTTTTTTGTGTTTACTTTATCCGGTTCTTAGTCTATTTTTTGAGCGAGTTCACAATTTTCTGGTTTATGTGATGGATACGGTCTTCTTCAATTTTAATGATTTTTCGGTCGTAAGTCATCAAGCCGTTTACTTCACCTTCCACATCAGTGGTTTGCGTGTACACAGCGGCCGAGAAGCCGGCTTTAACAAGTTTTAGAAGTTGCTCGCCATACTTCACATATTCGTCGGTCACTTCCTTCGAATTCTTAAACTGAACATAGCCCCAATTGCGGTCGGTAGCCCAAAGGTGTCCTTCCAAAGCCAAGCCAATCCCGCCGTATTCGCCTAATACCGTCGCCCGGTTCGCATCATACAAGTACATTTCCGGATGGGGGTAGTTGTGTAGGTCAAGCATGTCGCCTACAGGATAGTGGTTACCACCACTTGCGGGGTTCACCAATCGGCTGGGATCGTAAGCTTTGGTCCACTCCACAATTTCCTGTGTTTTGAACTGTCCCCAAGCTTCGTTGAAAGGAACCCAGCATACAATGGATGGATTGGAATACAGAAAATCCATGATGTCTTTCCATTCAGCGCGATAGTTGGCTTCCGATTCAGCACTTCGTTTCAACTCCGTTCCGTCAAAATATTTGCGGTTTTGCCAACGTGGCGAACGATCTCCGTTAGGCATATCCTGCCAAACCAGAATTCCAAGTTTGTCACAGTGAGTGTACCAGCGGGCAGGTTCTACTTTCACGTGTTTGCGGATCATGTTGAAGCCGAAGTCCTTGGTTTTTACAATGTCGTATTTCAAGGCTTCGTCGCTTGGGGCGGTGTATAAGCCATCCGGCCACCAACCCTGATCCAGCGGGCCAAACTGAAACACATCCTTGTTATTGAGTTGCAGGCGTACAATCCCATGCTCGTCGCGCTTGGTGGAAACTTTGCGCATGGCAAAATAGCTGTCCACCTGGTCAACCTCCTTGCCATTGCTTAGCAAGCTTACTTTCAGGTCGTATAAGAAGGGAGATTCAGTATCCCACAATTTGGCATTGGGGATTGCAATGTCGACAGCCTGTTTGGCCGATGCTTTGGCTGTGGCAATTTTTGTGCTGCCATCAAACACCTCAACTTGGTATAAATCGCTGTAGTTGGTTCCGTTTGAAATCAGCTCAACGGAAAGACGATTGTTGTCGATATCGGGAGTTGTGCGCACATAGGCAATGTGTTTTTGGGCTACGGGTTCCAGCCAAACCGTTTGCCAGATTCCGGTAACCGGGGTGTACCAGATTCCTTCAGGACGGCTGGTTTGTTTGCCTCGCGGTTGGTAGCCTCTTTCCGAAGGGTCCCACACTTTGACCACCAGTTTTTGGTCACCCGATTTGTTCAGAAAAGGAGTTACATCGAATGAAAACGGCGCATAGCCCCCTTCGTGCGTACCTACCTTGATGTTATTGATCCAGATTTCAGACCGCCAGTCTACAGCTCCGAAATGAAGCAAAATCTGCTTGTTTTTCCAGTTTGAAGGCACTGTGAAGTTGCGTTTATACCACAGTTCGTTTTTGTCGCCCACGCGCTTCTGGACGCCCGACAAACTGGACTCAACCGCAAAAGGAACCAGGATATTACCATCAAAGTCTGCTGGTTCCGGGGCTCCCACTTCCTGGATGGCATACTCCCAAAGTCCGTTGAGGTTTTTCCAGTCGGTCCGTTCCATCAATGGACGAGGGTATTCCGGCAAAACATGATTGACATCGATATTTTCTGCCCAGGATGTTTTGATTTTATCACCTGCAGGGCTCCACTGCGCATAGGCACTTACTAACAATAAATGAAGAAGAATTACTAAAATTGGTTTTCTCATGTTTAGAATGATTTGAATGGATTATTATCTATTTTAAATTTCTCTTACTACTGTTCAATACAAATTGATGCCTTTACTTACTCATTGATTAAAGTAGTAAAAACAACTAGTGTTTGGTTATCAGTTTATTTCAGTGGCGTTTTAATACTTTTAATCTTACAACATCAGATATTAATTATCAATAGAATTAATATCTGATGTTGTTACATGAAAAGAAGGATAAGTACTCATCACAAAAACAAAATAGGGATGATTGCTTAGTGTTCTTTGTGTAAACTTTTATTTCGTGTAAAGGATATGTTTGTCCGTCGTTGTGCCTGTTGGCGTATTAACTTGATTGGAGTAATGATTAAAAAAATATATTTTGCGTGAGTAATTTTCTATTCTGCGTTGTATTAACAACAATTAGTTCCGGCGGGAGCTCACTTACATATAATCTTTTTGAATGAGAATAAGTTTTAAAATTTTATGGATCTTGGTTTCGGTAATCAGTTTATATTGTTGCTCTTTCGAAAAATCAACAACACCTTTTAATCCGGTTTTACCTGGAGACAATCCAAACCCGTCGGTAGTGAAGATTGGCGATAGCTACTTTGCTTCAGCCACCAGTAATGAATGGTCCCCTTTATTTCCTATCTACAAATCAGATGATTTGTACGATTGGGAACTTGTTTCTTACGTATTCCCGGGAGGAGCTCCTGATTGGGGACATAATAATTTTTGGGCACCTGAACTATCTTATGATGAGGCGCAGCAAAAGCTGTTTGTTTATTACACTGGACGTGAAAAGTCTACCAATAGAATAACTATTGCTGTAGCGAGTGCAGATACCCCTGATGGTCCATTCACGGATCACGGCCCTCTGTTATTTAATGATTGTGAGACAATTGATGCCTTTGAAGTACGCGATGAGAATGAGAATCTATTCTTAATTTGGAAAGAAGTGTATTCTCCAGGAAAACCTGCCATTATTTATGCGCAGTCTGTTTCAGAAGATCGTAAAGCTGTTACTGGAAAAAAAGTTGAACTTATCCGAAATGATCAGGAATGGGAAGAGCATATCGTTGAAGGTCCTTGTGTCTTTCGGCGCGAGGATTATTTCTATCTTTTATATTCAGCTGGAAACTGTTGTGATAAAGCATGTAATTATAAAATTGGAGTGGCCCGGTCAAAAAGCTTACTGGGACCTTGGGAAAAGGCTGCAGCAAACCCTATTCTGGTTGATAATGAGAATTGGAAATGCCCTGGAACAGGGAATGTCGTAACGAAAGATCAGGATTATTACTTGCTTTACCACGCCTACAATGCTGATGGAGGCGACTATATTGGGCGTGAAGGATTGTTGGATAAAATCTATTGGACGGAGGATAACTGGCCCTATTTCAAAACAGAAACTAAAGTAAATCTGGAGAATAATAGAATTGATTATTTTGATGATTTCTCAAAAGCGTTAGAGCCTTGTTGGCAATGGCGTACCACACAGGCATTAAGCTATGCTACTGGTGAAGATGGCTTAATGCTTGCAGCATCTTCCGAGAATGATTTGCTTGGAAGTTTGTTGGCGCAGCCCGTTAAGTCTAAAAACTTTGAAGTAACAGCAACCATCGATTTAGGAGTTAGTGGAGTGGGGGTTAAAGGAGGAATTCTTTTAATTGGTGCTACGAACAATGGATTTGGGGCTCCAATGGCAGGAGTGGGGATTTCAGTTGGGCATGACTTGATTGAAGTGTGGATCACTTCAGGGTATGAGAAAAATGTATATGAAGCTGTGCCAACAGAAAAATACGATGATTTGATCAAGTTGAAAATGAATGTTACCAATGGAGACCTTTTGCAATTTTCTGTTTCAGATGGTGAGCAATGGGATCTTATTGCTGATTCGGTAGATGTATCTGCTTATGTTCCTTGGGGAATGGGACTTCGCTGGGGATTGGTATCCAAGGGGGAAACGAATGAGTTTGTTAACATTAGAAATGTTCAGCTTATAAATAGATGACAAAAGAATTTTAGAATAGCCAGTTAGCCTGAAAAAAGTAAAATGGTTGTTTAAAGTTGATTACATGCCTAACATGAATTAAAACGAAAAGGATTGGCCATAAAATCTAACGATATCGAACGAGACCTAATTCGAGAACTGAAGGCTGGAGACAGAAAAGCCTTTCAGCAGGTTTTTAATGCCTACAGCGAACGACTTTTTCATTTTGCATATTCTTATCTAAAAGATGTAAATGAAACCGAAGAAATTGTTCAAGATGTTTTTCTTCGGCTTTGGGAAATAAAGAGTGAGATAGATGTAGAGAAATCATTCAAGAGTTTTCTTTATAAAATAACTGTCAATAAGGTTTTTAATCATTTGAAGCGACAAATTGTTCGCCAGAAATATGAAGATTATGTTCTGAAATTAGAACCAGAATATCCCATAACTCCTGAAGAGAGTTTGAGTCAAAAAGAGTTAGAAGCTAATTTGTTGAAGATGCTGGGGAAGCTACCAGAACAGAAACGGAAGATATTTGAATTGAGCAAGCTAAAGGGCTTTTCAAATGCAGAAATTGCTGAACAACTGGGGGTGTCGGTCCGAACGGTTGAAAATCAGGTTTACAGAGCAAGCAAGTTTTTAAGAGAACGCTTGGCTGAAGAACATTTGCTTTTGTTATTGATGGGACTTTTGGTATTCTGAAAGGATAAAAATTAACAATAGCTGTGAGTAGTTCTGAATGAGTATTTGTAAAAGTAGTAAGATGAAGAATAAGTTGTACATAGGAAAACAGTTTAAGTGCTTGCTTGATAAGTATAAGAAAGATGACCTTTCTACATCGGAATTTCTTGAATTACAGGAATTAGTTAAGGATAAGACGACAAGCTCCGAAATTGAAGATCGAATGTATGAAGAACTAGAAACGAATGAGTTTCGAAAATTGGTCACATTCGATAAAGATAAGCTGTTTAGAAGTGTTGAAAGCAAACTGGATGAAAAACAGCATCATTTGCAAAAACAAAGAATAAGGACGCTCTTTTGGTTAATTCCAGCTGCAGCAAGTTTTGTTTTATTGTTTGTTGTCGGTGGTTTGATAACTTATTTTATAAATGAAAATAAAGTATTGGAGAATCACTTGGTTTCTTCTTATGAAATTGTAGCTCCTTCGGATGCAAAAACACAGGTTATTTTACCTGATGGTTCTGTGGTATGGCTCAATGAGGGTAGTAAATTGACCTATTCAGCCGGGTTTAATTTAGATAATCGCTTAGTTTATCTCGAAGGAGAAGGATATTTCCAAGTGGCTAAGAATAAGCAGCAACCTTTTGTGGTTGATGCTTATGGATTATTAATTGAAGGAGGAGAAATCGAATTTAATGTTAAAGCTTATCAGGATGAGCCGACAATAACAGCAATTTTGGTTGAAGGGAAAGCATGGGTTAATCATCGAACAGAAATGATCACGAGTGATGTTTCGCTTGGACGAAAATATAAAGCAACGTTCTATAAACAGCCCGGTAAGGCTATATTAAGTCATAGACAACCTCGATTGGTGATTAGTCCGAATGTTGATCCTAAACCGTTAGTGTCATGGAAAAACGATCAAATTATGTATAAAAAAATTGATTTGCTAGAAAAAATAATCGACCAAGGAAGAGAAGATTTGGTAATCCTCCATATGCCAAAAACAGAGTGTCGTTTTTAGAACGAATTCCGGAGCAAGATATGACATGGTTGGCTTTTTGAAGAAACTTAGTTTTTTATTCTGATTAAAGTCAGGAAAGAATATTGCTAAATATAAATTAAGGATTTATACAGAAGAACAGAGAGGGAGTAGATTCGCCAAAATCTACTCCTCTTAAGACTAAATAACTCAACTAATGCTATTGAACTGACAGGTTATAGCATTAATTAGTATGTATTAAAAACCAAATTTATGAAAAACGAACGATCTAAATTATTTTTTCTGAGGAAAATTCTCCCCCAATCATTTTTAGGGTATTAATTGATGCCAATTCTCCTATGAAGCATAAAAAGTTTTGTGGAAGCTTTTTAGTGGTCTGATTTTTATTTAAAGTCTTGTCTTCTTGATGGCTTGAATCAAAAATTTATCACCTGCTGATTATTATTATGATAATAGATATGAGCTTTTGAAACTGGATGTTCAATTAATAATTATTAATTAACTAAACTAAAATTTAACTATGAAGAAAATGACAAAATGTAGAGCTTCGTCTAAATCGGACGAAGGAGGTCTTTCATCTTATTTTACCACTAGCCATTTGAATATTGGCTATTTTGAACGTAGGTCTGTCAAGACTACGTGTTTCTTGACTCGAGTCTCTCTAATTGTATTAACCTAAGCTAATTATGAAAATGAAAAGTTTCTTTAAAATGAAAGTTAAGAGCTTTCATTGTATAATGTTAGCATTCATTGTTTTTAGCGTGCTAAGCTGCAATGAAGATGATCCGATTCCATTATCAGAGGCTTTTGATCCATCGAAACCAGTTGTTGTTTCAGACTTTACTCCCAAATCAGGAGGCGTGGGACAACGATTGGTCATTTATGGCGAAAACTTCGGTAATGATCCAGAACTGATTCACGTATACATTGGTGGACAAAAAGCCATTGTTATTGGTGTGAACAGCGAGAGCATTTATTGTATAGTTCCTGAAAAAGCCTATGATGGTCACATCGAAATTTATATGGGCGATGATCCTGAACCTTTAGCTGAAGGATCAGAGGTATTTGCTTATGAGCGGAAGATGATAGTCAGTACGCTGGCTGGATTCAGAAACGAAAGGGATGATCAAGGCTGGATTGAAGGTCACTTTGATAACGTAGCCGGATTCCGTGAGCCTGCTTTTATGAAGTTTGATCCCAAAAATCCGAAACATCTTTATGTCGCTTATGACCATGGTCCTGGTATTTACCTGATTAACTTCGAAGATAGTACGGTTGCACAGCACCTAACCTCTTCAGCAGGAAACTGGTGGCGCCTTCGCAGTTTGGAGTTCTCCAAAGATGGCGAGTATATGATTGTGTCACACGACCAGTGGGATCCCAATGGGATTAGCTCCTCAATTATGTCTCGGTCTAATGGTTTCAAAGATCCGCAAATTTTGACGACATCCAGAGCTTGTAATGGAGCTTCTGTGCATCCGGTTAACGGCGAAATGTATTTCAATGGTTATGAAAAAGGCGAATTTTACCGTTTCGATGTCATGAACTCAAAGCCAATTGTTGGCGATGCCGGATTAGGAACGAAGGATTATGAAACTTTATTCCTAGTTCAAGATAATGGATGGGAGTTCAATGTTCAGATTCATCCATCAGGAAACTATGCCTATATTGTTGTTGTCAATCAGCATTACATCTTACGCACCGATTATAACTGGGAAGAACAGCGATTCAGCCAGCCATATTTGGTTTGTGGAGAACCAAGAGCTGCAGGTTGGGAAGATGGGGTAGGTTCAAAAGCCCGTTTAAGAAATCCGTACCAAGGTGTGTTTGTAAAAAATCCAGACTATGCGGGGCAAGATGATGAGTATGACTTCTACTTTACGGAGCAGCATAATCATGATCTCCGTATTCTGACTCCAGAAGGTAAGGTTACAACATTTGCCGGACGTGGAAGTTCCAGCATTAATCCCGATCCATGGGGCTATGTTGATGGTGATTTGCGCCAGGAAGCCCGTTTTGATCAACCTACAGGCTTGGCATACAATGAGGCTGAAAAAGCGTTTTATGTGATTGATCATCAGAACCGCCGCCTTCGTAAAATTGCCCTAGAGGATGAATAACCTAAAAACTAAACACACTAATTTTATGACTAAATATTTAATATTAGGTATGTTGTTTCTCGGTTTCTCTATTGGCGTATTTGCTCAGGAGACCGTTGAAGTAACAGGTGTCGTAACAGACACGAATAAGGAACCATTGGTAGGAGTAAGTGTCTATGTAATTGATGTTCCCGGTTTGGGGACGATTACCGATGGTAACGGAAATTACAAGATTAAGATGCCTGCTTACAAAGAACTGACCTTTTCTTACATCGGTTTTGAGAAAGTAAACCTGCTCATCAAGGAGCAGCGCACTGTAAACATTACGATGAAGGAGTCCGAAGATAGTGTATTGGATGAGATTGTTGTGACCGGTGCCGGGGTTCAGAAAAAGATTTCGGTAACTGGAGCAATCACTACCATTGACATGAAAGACCTGAAATCAAGTCCATCCTCTAATCTTTCCAATGCCTTAGCGGGTAATGTACCGGGAATTATGGCTATGACTACTTCTGGTCAGCCAGGGAAAAATGTTTCGGAGTTCTGGATTCGTGGAATATCAACTTTTGGAGCCAGTTCAGGAGCTTATGTTTTGGTTGACGGATTTGAGCGTGATTTGAATGAGTTAAATATTGAAGATATTGAATCATTTACCGTATTGAAAGATGCTTCTGCAACAGCTATTTATGGTTCGAAAGGTGCTAATGGCGTTGTACTGATCACCACCAAAAGAGGTAATGCCGGTAAGGTTAACATTGATGTGAAAGTCGAGAGTTCCTACAACACCCGGACCATTACACCAGACTTTGTCGATGGAAATACCTATGCCAATTTGCTAAATGAGTCGCGGATTACCCGTAATCAGGCTCCCATCTATCAGCCTGAAGAACTCGAAATCCTACGCCTGGGTTTAGATCCTGATTTGTACCCCAATGTTGATTGGAAAGGCTTGTTGCTTCGAGATGGCGCAATGAGTCATCGGGCTAACCTTAATATTAATGGAGGTGGATCTACAGCTCGTTATTATGTTTCTGCCAGTTATGTGGAAGAAGAAGGGATGTATAATACAGACAGCTCACTTCGCGATGACTATGACACCAATGCGAACTATCAACGCTGGAACTATCGTTTGAATACTGACCTGGATATCACGAAAACTACTTTGCTGAAAGTGGGGGTTTCCGGTTCTTTGGCAAAGCGTAACAGCCCAGGCCTGGGTGATGGTGATGTTTGGGGAGAGTTATTTGGATATTCTCCCATTCGTACGCCTATCGAATATTCGAATGGCTATGTGCCTGCCGTAGGGACTGGTAATAAAACGAACCCATGGGTAGCCGCTACTCAAACGGGTTTTAATGAGCATTGGGAGAATAAGATACAAACCAATGTGTCGTTGGAGCAAAACTTAAATTTCATCACTGACGGGCTTCGTTTCACAGGACGTTTTGGATATGACACCAATAATTACAACAACATTAACCGCCGCAAATGGCCAGAGCAGTGGAGAGCAGAACGCACACGCGATTCAGAAGGAAATTTAGTGTTTACACATATTGCTAATCCTCGGGAGATGTATCAGGAAAGCGGTTCTTCTGGGGACCGTAGAGAGTTTCTGGATTTGATGTTCAACTTTGATCGTGGATTGAAAGAGCATCACTTTAGTGGGACAGTTAAGTATACCCAGGATGCTTTTGTAAGGACACAAAATCTGGGAGATGATTTGAAAAATGGTGTTTCAGAACGTAACCAGGGCCTTGCCGGACGGGTGGGGTACCACTGGAGTTATCGCTACTTTGCTGATTTCAATTTTGGTTATACTGGTTCTGAAAACTTTGCTAAAGGACACCAATTTGGATTCTTCCCGGCCTATTCTTTTGCATGGAATGTGGCGGAAGAGCGCTTTATGAAGAATAATCTCAAATGGATCAACATGTTTAAGATTCGTTATTCACATGGGAAAGTGGGTAACGACAACATGGGCAATGAACGCTTCCCATATCTCTACACAATAGGAGGCATAGAGAGATATAATGACAATGGAGATCCGATTTATACTTCGGGCTATGAATGGGCTTACTATTCCTTTGATAGGAATTACAATGGGCTGCGATACATGCAAGTAGCGTCACCTTATGTGACTTGGGAGATAGCGACTAAAAGTGACCTTGGTTTAGATGTGGCATTATTTGATAACCGAGTGATTGCCAATGTCGATTACTTTGAAGAAAAGCGTGAAGGCATTTATATGGCACGTAACTTTTTGCCGCAAATGGTAGGCTTGGAAAGTGCTCCAAGAGCCAACGTGGGAGCAGTGAAGTCAGAAGGTTTTGATGGACGGATTGAGTATAAGCAAAAAGTTGGAGCTGTAGATCTGACTGCCAGGGGAAATATCACCTATAGCAAAAACAAAATATTGGAACGAGACGAAGAGAATAATGTTTATCCTTATCAAATGGAAAGAGGTTATCGTGTTGATCAGGCCCGTGGTTTAATTGCTTTGGGGCTATTTGAAGACTACGACGATATTCGGAATAGCCCAGAACAACAGTTTGGTCCTTACCAGCCGGGAGATATCAAGTACAAAGATGTTAACGGAGATGGTGTTATCAACGATGGCGACCGTGTGGCTGTTGGCGCAACCCGTCGGCCAAACATGATCTATGGGATAGGCACATCTGCCAGATGGAAGGGATTAGATATCAATGTTCACTTCCAGGGGGCTGGAAAATCAAGCTTCTTTATTTATGGTAAAACGGTTTATGCCTTCAGCGAAGGTGAATGGGGAACTGTTTTGAAAGACTTGATGGGAGAGAATCGCTGGATTTCTTCTGAGATTTCTGGTGATCCTGCTACTGAAAATCCTAACGCATCCTACCCCCGCTTGAGCTTTGGAGGAAATGGGAACAATTATCGCCAGTCAACTTACTGGTTGCGTAATGGTGCCTACCTACGCCTTAAAACAGTCGATTTGGGCTACACGCTTCCCAAGAAAGTGGTTAACAGATTGCATTGTAACAATATTCGTGTATTTGTTGTGGGAACTAACTTGCTGACTTGGTCTAAATTTAAACTTTGGGATCCTGAAATGGCTAATCCTAGAGGAGAAGAGTATCCATTGACGAAATCAATCACATTTGGACTGAACATTAATTTGTAAAAACTTATCAAATGAAACGAAATACAAAGAAGACACTGAATCTTCTATTATTTATGGTGTTGGGAACAGGATTCCTATCTTCCTGCGCTGATTATCTGGAGTCTGATCAGTATTTTAAAGATCGAATGACATTGGAGAAAGCATTTTCAAGTAAGCAATATTCGGAAGAATGGCTGGCGCACGCTTATTCTGATTTGAGAGATGAGAATGCTGACGTGGCCAGTAAAGGATATACGCCACATTGCTTTGCCGATGACATGTATTATGGAGACCGCGATGCTAATTATGACATTAGCAATGCCTCGGCGTTGTCATATAACGAGTTTCACACCGGAATGTATTCTGAGAATGAAAAGCAAGGTACTTGGTTACAGTCTTACAGGGGTATTCGCAACGCTACGACTTTCATCCACAACATTGATATCAACGAGGAGATGACTTTGGAAGAAATAGCTGATTATAAAGCACAGGCTCGTTTTGTGCGGGCATACTATTATTGGCTTCTTCTTCGCAAGTATGGACCTATTCCATTACTACCGGATGAAGGAATTGACTATACAGATAGTTATGAGGAGGTAGCGACTCCCCGAAGTAGCTATGAAGCTTGTGCGGAATATATTGCCAGTGAAATGTTGTTGGCTGCTCAGGACTTGCAAGTGAGTCGCGACCGCCTGGCAATCGCTCGTCCAACACGTGGGGCAGCCTTGGCAACCCGTGCCAAGGTATTATTGTATGCTGCAAGCCCCTTGATGAATGGCAACACGGATAATTATGCCATGGAATTGGTGGATGATGAAGGAAACCAACTGTTGTCGACAACCTATGACGAAGAGAAGTGGGCAAAGGCTGCAGCAGCTGCCAGAGATGTGATGGAGCTTGGAGTGTATGAGTTGTATACGGCCAGCTTCCGTGAAACGGGCAACTCTTCTTATCCTCCTACAATAGTTCCGCCTTATGATGCAGAATTTTCAGATAAAAACTGGCCGGAAGGATGGAAGAACATTGATCCATTTGAATCCTACAGGTCGGTGTTTAATGGTACTGCTGGCGCTGAAAATCCAGAGTTGATCTTTACGCGTGGAGACAATGGAGGAGAAAAAGGGCAGGCGATGGTGGCCCATCAGTTGCCTAGGGTAGCAAACGGATGGAACACACATGGCCTGACCCAAAAGCAGGTTGATGCCTATTACTTGAATGACGGAACTGATGCTCCAGGTAAAGATAAAGAAATTGGACGTGGAGACGGAAGTGAGCGCTTATCCGGTTATGTGACGCAGGAAGATGTGGATAATGGTCTTTATAAGCCTTTGAAGGCAGGCGTTTCTTTGCAATATGCCAATCGTGAACCTCGTTTTTACGCATCTGTAGCTTACAATGGAAGTGTTTGGCACCTGGAAAATGAGCCGGATAGCTGGAACAAGGAAAAGCAAGTGTTTTACTACCGAGGTGACGGTAACGGCTACACCAATACCATGTTTTGGCTCCGTACCGGCATTGGTGTAATGAAATTTGTACACCCACGTGATACCTATCGGGATGGGAATATTAGTCGTATTGTGCCGAAACTCGAGCCAGCGATTCGTTATGCAGATATTCTATTGATGTATGCTGAAGCCTTAAACGAGTTGACCGGCTCGTACAATATTCCTTCTTGGGATGGTAGCACGACATACACGATTAGTCGCGATGTTAATGAGATGAAAAAGGGGATTCGCCCTGTCCGGATTCGCGGTGGTGTGCCAGATTATCCGAATGAGGTTTATGCCAGCCAAGAGGAGTTCCGGAAAACAATAAAACGCGAACGTCAAATCGAGCTTCTGGGCGAAGGGCAGCGTTACTATGACCTGCGTCGGTGGAAGGATGCTCCAGTTGAAGAGTCTTTGCCAATTTATGGGTGCAATGTGTTGATGACCAGCGATCAGAGGGATTTGTTTCATACGCCGGTTCCTGAATGGACACTTCAGTCAACTTTTTCTCGTAAAATGTGGTTCTGGCCAATTAGGCATAGCGAGTTGAAACGTAACAAACGTCTTACTCAAAATCCGGGATGGACTTATAATGACTAATTTTAAAAATGATAGAAGCATATGAAAAAGAGATATATTATGTTGTTGTGCCTTCTTGCCGGATTTATGCTGTGCATTTCGTGCAACGATGAATGGACAGATGAACAATACGAGCGTTACGTTTCGTTTAAAGCTCCGCTAAACGAGCAAGGCGTTACGCGTATTTATGTTCGCTACAGAGAAGATAGCATTTCAACCTATCGGTTACCAGTAATTGTTAGCGGTTCGACCACCAATGACCAAAATATGACTGTTCATGTGACAGTTGATCCGGATACCTTGGAAGCTTTGAATATGGAGCAGTTTCAGAGTCGTACTGAGCTTTATTACAGGCAACTGCAAAGTGAATATTTTAGAATGCCAGACTATGTTGATGTCAAAGCAGGAGAGAATACCTCTCTGCTGAATATTAACTTTTCATTGCAGGATATTGATTTGGTTGACAAGTGGATGCTGCCTTTGACTGTAGTGGATGATCCATCGTATGATTATATTGCTCATCCAAGGAAGCATTATAAAAAAGCGTTGCTTCGTGTGATGCCTTTCAATGATTATTCGGGAATCTATAGTGGGACGGCTTTAAAGACATATCTTAGAGGCTACGAAGACGACGCTGCTATTGTGAAAAGCGAAATTCCAGTCCACGTCGTTGATGAGAATACTGTATTCTTTTATGCAGGTACCGTAGATGAAGACCGCACTGATCGACGTAATTATAAGATTTACGCTTCGTTCGATGAGCAGACTAAGCGAGTAACACTTACTGCTGATAATCCGGATATGGAGTTTCAGGTATATGGTACTCCGGTATTTACCGTGGAAGAAACAATGGATGCTACTCGTCCTTATTTGTTGCATCGCTATGTTACCATTAGTAAGATAGACTATAGCTTTACGGACTATACGTCAGTACCAAACGCAACGATTTCCTATACGGTCCGTGGTTCTCTGATTCTGGAACGTAAGATTAATACTCAAATCCCTGATGAAGACCAGGCCATTGAGTGGTGATAAAAGAAAATTGTTTTAATCAATTAAGGATGTTGCTGCTTGCGTACAGCAACATCCTTTTTTTGTCTGTTTGAAATGTTCTCTGTTTGCATTTATGTTGGTGAATCGAGTTGTGTGTTCTTCAAGAAAGCCTTCTAATGCGTAATCTTTTCAAGATGAATTTTTATTGATCCAGCTTCATATTTACCAGAACGGATTGCTTCGATGATTGGGATTAGCTATTTCTTATTGTCAAGAGCCTTAGGTGATGAGTTCTCTGTATTTTATCAATCTCTTGAGAGTTAGAATGATGTTGGACGAAAATTATTATTGAAATTTCATTTGACATGATCAAAAAACAGGTCCGTAATGATAACGTTCAGGATTCTTATATGAATTCTAGTTTATGAATGAAACGATTGCTTTTGTTGTTTTTTTCAAGAACGAATGAGTAGATATTTCTTAAAAGCTGTATTGGATGCAGTAGGCTACTAAAGACATGAAAAACGTATTTAAAGAATAAAAATCAATTTTGAGATGAAGAAAAAACAATATTTTGTTTTTGTAATTCTATTGTTAGGGCTGACATTTTCTTTTTGTTCGCAACCGAAGGCAGTATTACAAGTACCCACAGTGACAAAGTTTAGAGCTCCGGCATATCCACTGATTACAATAGATCCATACACTAGTGCATGGTCAATGACTGATAAACTGTATGATGAACCTGTAAAACACTGGACAGGAAAGACACATTCCCTGATAGGAGCCGTTCGTGTTGATGGGGAAGTATATCGTTTTCTGGGAGAGGTAAATGTACCTTGGATACCCATTGTGCCAATGGCAAACTATGAGCCATGGAAAGGACAATATACAAAAAAAGCACCCGCAAAAGGGTGGGAACAAGTCGATTTTAATCATGCCTCATGGATGACTGGTAATGGTGCTTTTGGCACCAGAGAAATGCCATCGCTCGGAACGGTCTGGGATACAAAGGATATTTGGGTTCGTCGGGAGTTTACTATTCCTGCGAATATTCCAGATGAAGATGTTTACCTGATTTACTCGCATGACGATATTTTTGAGTTGTATTTAAACGGAGAACAGTTAGTTAAAACCGCTTATGAATGGCATAACAATGTAATTTTAAAAATTGATCGTTCTTTATTGAAACTTGGGGAGAAAAATGTTATTGCTGCACATTGTCATAATCGCACAGGTGGCGGCTATGTTGATTTTGGGATTTTCCAGCAGAGCTCTGATAAGAATACTTTCAGGCAAACAGCAACTCAAACAAGTGTCTCATTATCTGCCACACAAACTCATTATGAGTTTGCCTGCGGCCCTGTTAATTTGAATCTTCAATTTGTTTCACCTTTATTACCAAATGATTTGGATTTACTATCGCGTCCAGTGAATTATATTAACTATCAAGTGGTTTCGAATGATGGGGCTGAACATGACGTTCAGGTTTATATTGAAGCTACTCCGGAATGGGCTGTAAATGTGCCTGCTCAGGAAGTGGAAGTTGTTAAGGGAAAGACCGGACCTATTGATTATGTAAAAGCGGGAACCACTGAGCAGCCTGTTTTGGAGAAGAAGGGAGATAATATTCGTATCGATTGGGGATATGTTTACCTGGCAACCAATCAGCGGGAAAATGCGAGTGTGTCCATTGAGGACTATTTTACTTCAAAGCATAATTTTGAAGCAGAAGGAAAAGTCTCTGGCGTTAGTAGCATGATTACACGACCGGTAAAGCAAATGCCTGCTATGGTTTATGTTGATGATATTGGAGCAGTTGGCTCTAAAACGGAAGCTGGTTATGTGATGCTTGCCTATGATGATCTGGAATCAATTCAGTACTTTGGAGACAACCTGAAAGGTTGGTGGACCAAAGATGGTAACTTCACAATAAATGATGCATTACAGGCAGCCTCTGCTGAATATACGCAGGTAATGAACCGCTGTGCTGAGTTTGATAACCAGTTGTGGGAAGAGACTCTTACTGCAGGTGGTAAAAACTATGCCGATCTTTGTGTGTTGGCTTTTCGCCAAAGTATTGCAGCTCACAAACTGGTAAAAGATACGGAAGGTAACATCTTGTTTTTGTCAAAAGAAAACTTCAGCAACGGTTCCATTGGTACTGTTGATGTGACCTATCCGTCTGCCCCGCTGTATTTAAAATATAATCCTGAGTTGCTGAAAGGGATGTTAAATCCGATTTTTTATTATACCGAAAGTGGCAAGTGGAATAAACCTTTTGCTGCTCATGATGTGGGTACCTATCCGTTGGCCAATGGGCAAACCTATGGTGGCGATATGCCGGTTGAGGAATCAGGTAATATGGTAATTTTAACTGCGGCCATTGCCGAAATGGAAGGAAATGCTGATTATGCTGCAGAGCATTGGGAAGCACTGACTACCTGGTCCAATTATTTGTTGGAGAATGGACTTGATCCGGACAACCAATTGTGCACAGATGATTTTGCAGGTCACTTTGCTCATAATGTAAACCTGTCGGTAAAAGCGATTATGGGGATTGCCAGCTATGGTCGTTTAGCAGAGATGTTAGGGAAGAAAGAGATCGCAAAAAAATATACTACAGAAGCAAAGCGAATGGCGCAGGAATGGATGAAAATGGCAGACGATGGAGATCATTATCGATTGACATTTGACCAGCCCGGAACCTGGAGCCAAAAGTATAATCTGGTATGGGATAAAATTATGGATCTTGGAATTTTCCCCTCAGAGGTAGCTCAAACTGAAGTGGCTTATTATTTAACCAAGCAAAATAAGTATGGTCTGCCTTTGGATAACCGTAGAACTTACACGAAGTCGGATTGGATTGTTTGGACAGCAACTCTGGCAAATGATCAGGAAACTTTTCAAAAGTTTATTGATCCCTTGCATGCTTTTGTAACCGAAACACCAGATCGGGTCCCAATGTCGGATTGGTATGAAACCCCTAGTGCTAAGCAGGTCGGGTTTCAGGCTCGTTCAGTTGTTGGCGGATATTTTATAAAATTATTGGATAAGTAAGATTTAATAAAATAAGAGTAGTAGTAAGTAGTAATAGTGTTTGCAGCTATTCTTTTGTTGGCGGCTTTAGCTTGTTGGCAGAAGGATGCTGCGAGCACTTATTGTGTTTTGTATTAAGTACCATACAAATTGATCGACTTTATGGTGCTTTTCATAGGGGAGGGATGAGTTATGATTAATTTGATTTATTTATTGTTATTTTTGTGGCTGCTTTCTAATTTAACAGTCTAACAATTGTCAAAAAACGCTTCAAATATCAATCGGAATTTGGTTCTGAAGATGAAGAGGGGAGATGTCAAGGCCTTTCATGAGATTTTTGTAACCTATAGTGAAAGACTTTTTGAATTTTCTTTTTCTTATCTGAAAGATTCTTTTACAGCAGAGGAAATTGTGCAGGATGTTTTTATGCGTATTTGGGAAATACGGGAAGATATTGACGAAGACAAATCATTTAAAAGCTTTCTCTATCAGATGACCGTCAATAGGGTATTTAATCATATGAAGCATCAGGTTGTAAAGCAGAAGTATGAAAAATATATTTTGAATTCTAATTATTCTTTTGGAGATAGCCCTGAATCTCAACTACTATTCAGTGAATTGGATAATCGAATTGGTTTACTTCTGCAAAAAATACCAGCACAGCAACGAAATGTCTTCAAATTAAGCCGTATTGATGGATTATCAAACCCAGAGATTGCAAAGCAGCTGGGCTTATCAATTCGGACAGTTGAAAATCAAATTTACCGGACCACCAAGTTTTTAAAAGAGAATCTAAAAGGGGAGTATCTTTTTATTCTTTTTTGTGTTAGTAACAGTATTCTTCAATTCTGTTAAGGTGTTGTTTTGCATTTCGTATTTTGGGGTATCAAAAATTCATAGACAACTCCATATTTCCTGTAATCATTTTAGCCAATCTGATTCGTGAAAAAAATAATGTAATTTTTTTAATTTTTTTTTGAGTGTTCTATAAAGGCTTCTTGTACTATTAGCACAATGAGGAAGAATTTATACATAGACCCCCGGTTTAACCAGTTGCTTGAGAAATTCTATGAAGAGGAGTGCTCTTTGTCGGAGTTATACGAACTGGAAGCTTTTTTTGAAAAGGAGCAATCGGCTGTTGCACTTAAAAAGCAAATGCTTCAGAGTTTGGAAGAAAACAACTTTTCTACAAGTGGTCATTTTTCTAGCGAAGCAACCTACCAAAAAGTTCAGCGGCAGATAGAAATTCAGCAACAGGCATCAAGAGGTCGTTTGATTCCGCTTTATTTAAGAGTGCTGAAAATTGCTGCAGTTGTTATTTTTTCATTTCTGATAGGTGGCATAGTGGTAAGCAATTTTAAAGGCAAAGGTGAGCCAGAACCTACATTCTACTGTGAAATTTCAGCTCCTCTTGGAGCAAAATCAGAAGTTATTTTACCAGACAGTTCTAAAGTCTGGCTCAATGCCGGAAGTACGCTGAGATACTCTACAGCTTTTAATAAGAATGAGCGGAATGTTTTATTAACTGGCGAAGGTTATTTTGAGGTTGTTAAAAATAAGCAACTTCCGTTCAGAGTGAATGCACATGGCTTTATTGTCGAGGCCATTGGTACCGAATTCAACGTTCAGGCATATGAAGAGGAGCAAACGATTGAGACAATCCTAGTCAATGGGAAAGTGAAATTGAATCACGAAACAGAAAAGATTGGCGAGCAGGTGTTTTTAAATCCAAATTCAAAAGCTACGTTTTACAAAAGCAGGGAAGATGCCATAAAAAATGGTGATCCGCGGATGGTTATTTTGATAAATGTGGATACACGCTCGCTCATTGGCTGGAAATATGATCAGCTAATCTTTGAGAGTGAGTCCTTGAAAGACCTGGTTGTCACTTTAGGTCGAAAGTATGACTATACTTTTGAATTTGAGTCGAGCGAGGTTGCGGATTACAAATTTTCAGGAACTCTTCAGGATGAAACATTGCAACAAGTAATGGATGTGATTACCATTACTTCGCCGATTTCATACAAAATAGAAGGAAAAACAGTAACGATAAACAAAGATTTAAAAAGAACCAGAAATTTTAAAAAGAATTAAAATAAAAGGGAACAGATAAGCCCATCTATTCCCTTTGAAAAATGATTGAGTTAAATTTTAATTGATGCGGCATAAGTTGGTCGCTGCTGCACGCATCTATTGTAACCCATTTAACAAACCAAATGTATGAAAAAAAATCGAGTTGGATTTGTTTTCCCTGCGAGGGGGAAGCTTAAAAAAACATTGCTTGTAATGAAACTAACAGCCATTTTTATTTTGGCTTTTCTGGTCCAGGTAAACGCCTCTGTATATTCGCAGAATGCTAAGTTCGATGGCGATTATCGTGGAAAATCCATCAGAGAAGTCTTCACTGAGATTGAGAACCAAAGTCGCTTTCGTTTTTTCTTTAATGATGATTTTACGAACATTGATAAGATCGTTGATTTCACAGTTAAAGATGAGAATGTTAGGGGAGTTTTGGACAAACTTTTTAAAGGTTCAAACATTAGTTATCAAATTCTGGAGAATGACTTGGTAGTCTTAACATCTACCCAAATTGCCCAGGCGAAAAAGATCACTGGAAAGGTGGTTGACCAAGGTGGAGAACCACTGCCAGGAGTAACTGTTGTAGTCAAAGGAACAACGAAGGGAACCATTACTGATGTGGATGGTAGCTACGACATTAACTTGGATGACGGAGTGACAACGCTTGTTTTTTCTTTTGTTGGAATGGAGACCCTGGAAGTAGAAGTGGGCAGTCAAAGTGTGATTAATATTACCATGAGTGAATCTTCTATTGGACTGGAGGAAGTGGTAGCTGTTGGCTATGGTGTTCAAAAGAAAGAGTCGTTAACCGGGGCTATTTCCGGTGTAACTGCGGAAGATCTGGACAGGGTACATTCAACTACTGTTTCGGGAGCCCTAGCCGGTAAAATTGCCGGCGTAACTTTCCGTATGCCGGATGGACGTCCAGGAGCCAGTGCTACGATTCAGATTCGTAATATGGGGAACCCCTTGTATGTTATTGATGGCATTCAAAAGGATGCCGGACAGTTCAATAACCTTTCTCCAAATGATATTGAGAGTATTACGGTGTTGAAAGATGCTTCCGCTGCAATCTATGGGGTGCGGGCAGCAAATGGGGTAGTGGTAGTGACTACCAAGCGTGGAAAGCTTGGCACTAAAAATACCATTAATGTAGATGCTTATACCGGCTGGCAAAATTGGACCCGGTTCCCGGAAACAGTAGGTGCTTATGAATGGATGCTTGGTAAAGCTTATGCTGAAATGAACCTGGATGGAAGTACGAACATTACACCAGACGAATTGGACAAGTGGAAGGCAGGAACGGAATATGGTTATAAGAGTTTCGATTGGTATGATTTCATTATCGAGCCAAACTCTCCACAAACTTCCATTAACGTTAGTACTTCGGGTGGATCTGATAGAATCAACTACTATTTATCAGTTACACGTCTGGATCAGAATTCTATGTTGGGGCGTGAATTTACATTTGGACGAACCAATTTCCAGTCTAATATTGACGCGAGGATTACCGATCGTATAAAAGTTGGTGTTTCGATTAATGGTCGTATTGAAACTCGCGATAACCCGGGTGTCCCTGGTGGTGATGACTATTGGGCACCTCGTTTTGCTTTGTTCCGCAACCGCCCGACGGAACGACCATATGCCAATGATAATCCGGAATACATTAATAACATTGGACACATGGCCGAAAACTGGGGATTGCTAACCAAAGAGAAGTCTGGTTACTGGACTGAAGACTGGAGAGCATTGCAACTGAATTTCACCGGTGAGTATGATATTCCAATAGATGGCTTAACAGTGAAAGGGACTTATTCTCATTACATTGCTGATCGCTTAATGAATGGTCATGAATACACTTATGATGCTTATTCTTATTTCCCGGAAACGGATGAATACCGGATTACCTTTCAGAACCTAAATCCTTGGAGGGAGCGTGGAACACATAAAGTACTGGAGACCGTTTTGCAAGGACAAATCAACTACGTCAAAGACTTCGGAAAGCATAGCATTGCTGCTACTTTTGTAAACGAACGGATTGAACGACGCGATTTGGATGTTTGGGTTCATGCCGTACCAAAAACCAATGCCTTGCCATTGCTTCAGTTTCCGGATATGGATACCTACAATGATTCTGATGAAGAGAGTGCTCGTATTGGTTATATCGGACGTTTCAATTACAATTATGACAATAAATATTACCTGGAACTCGCTGGTCGCGAAGATGCCTCCTGGAAATTTGTATCAGACCAACGTTGGGGGTTTTTCCCTTCCGGATCAATAGGCTGGCGAATTACCAATGAAAATTTTGCCAAAAACCTACTGGGAGAGAGTAGTCTGGACTTGAAATTACGCGCTTCTTACGGAGAACTGGGTGATGACAACGTTAATATGGGAATTGGTTCTGGTGATGACAGATTTATTGGGAATTTTGCCTATCTGACAGGTTATGATTACGCTTCGCAAGCGGTGGTCATGGATGGTGAGATTATTACCGGAGCCCGTGACAGAGGTGTTCCTGTTACTTCCATTTCCTGGTTTACCAGTACCATTACCGACATTGGTGCCGATTATTCGTTTATGAATGGTAAATTGAGCGGTACGGTTGATTATTTCTACCGGAAACGCGAAGGCTTACGTGGCCGTAAGTATGATATTTTGATTCCCAACGAAGTGGGGTATTCTTTACCGGACGAAAACGTCAACAGTGATGCAATAATGGGAGCTGAGACATCGATTGCTTACAATGGAAAAACTGGCGATTTGAACTATACCGTTGGCGGAAATATTTCATTTGCTCGTGAAAAATTTCTGGAGTCTTATAAGCCTCGTTTTGGAAACTCCTGGGATCATTACCGGAACTCATCTGAAGATCGATGGACAGGTATTTTCTGGGGATATGAAGTGATCGGCCAATTTGAGTCGTTTGAAGAAATCAATAACTATCCCATTAACAACGATGGAGAAGGAAACCGCACCATGTTGCCGGGTGACTTGATTTACAAAGATGTGAATGGTGATGGACGGATCAACGGTTTAGACGAACGCCCCATTGGTTTCCCAAGGGATCGGAACCCTATTGTAAACTTCGGTTTTCATATTAGTGCCGATTACAAAGGTTTTGATCTGAAAGCAGATTTCTCTGGAGGCTCTGCCTATTCCTACAATCAAAATTGGGAAATTCGCTGGCCCTATCAAAATACAGGTAACCTGTTGAGCCAGTTTTACGATGACCGTTGGCACCGTGAAGATCCTTTTGATTTGAATAGTCCATGGCTCTCGGGCAAATATCCGGCTTTACGATTTAATACCGGTTGGCACAATAACTACAATAAGCAATCAACTTTTTGGTTGACCAATGCTCGTTACATTCGTTTAAGAACTTTAGAAGTGGGGTACTCCATTCCACAGTATCTGGTACAGAAAGTGGGCATGCAAAAAGCCCGTTTGTATGTTAACTCCTACAACCTGTTCTCTATTGATAACCTGAAAAAACTGGGAGTAGAGCCTGAGGTGATGGAGCCTAATGGGTTACAATATCCACAAAATCGAATGGTCAATATTGGTGTTAACCTTTCTTTCTAACCTAAAAAATGAAATTGAACATGAAAAAATTGAGTTATATACTAATCTTGTTGTTTGTCTTCACCTGGGGATGTAACGATGATGACTTTCTGGACAGGGAACCGACCAACATCCTGTTGGATGATCAGGTCTGGAAAGATGAAAGTCTTATTTTGTCTGTTGTAGCTGATTTGTACTTTCGGATTCCTGAATACCAGTCTGTGAATAGCTGGTGGACATATGCTGATTTTGACGAAGCCTTTGCTTCCAACTTTGGGGATTACTGGCGGCATAAAAATAACGACTGGGGCTATGGTGACTGGGGCCTGTGGAATTATAGTTACATCCGCGAACTTAATTTGTATATTCAAAAAGCAAGCTCAGAACTGACTGATGGCTTGGATCCGGCAGTAAAAGCACGTTTTATTGCTGAAGGCCGATTCCTCCGTGCCGTCAATTACTTTGAGTTGGTAAAACGTATGGGAGGAGTTCCATTAATTCTGGAACCTTTAACCTATGATTTTAGCGGTGATGCTTCTTACTTGGAACACCCACGTGCAAAGGAGTCTGAAATCTATGATTTCATTATCAGTGAATTGGAAGATATTCAGAATGACCTGCCCAATAATGTTGATATTAAGAGCCGGGCTACACAAGGTTTAGTATTGGCAATGAAATCACGGGTGGCGCTTTACGCAGCTTCCATTGCCAAATATGGGGTTAGTACGCCCAGTGTTTCGCTACCGGGTGGAGAGGTTGGCATTCCGGTGAGCATGGCTGACGGCTATTATACTATTGCATTGGATGCAGCCGAAGAGTTAATCGAGAATGGTCCTTATTCGCTGTATAATAAAAAGGAAGATTTGTCTGAAAATTTCTCCAGTTTGTTTATCGATAAAGCCAATAATCCAGAAGTAATTTTTGTACGCGATTATGTGCAAAGTGAGCGTGCAGATGGACGTTCTAACCAATGGACTCTATGGAACCAGCCATGGTCAGGTGCCGAAGATTTGGAAGGCGGTCGTACCAATCCTTCGTTAAACTTGGTTCAGTCATTTGAGATGCTGGATAATACTTTTAAGCCTTTTGAGACCATGAATGGCGATGATTACATCTATTTTGATAATCCGATGGATATGTTTGCGGGGCGTGATGCCCGCTTGGCAGGAACAGTCATGTTGCCCGGCTCAAAATTTAAAGGAAAAGACCTGGACATTTGGGCTGGCTATATTTTGGCGGATGGTACTATTGTTACAGGCGATGAATTTGGTCAGCGGAAAGAACTTCCCGGAACAGACACTCCCCGTCAGGTAGTTGGTTTTGATGGCCCTATTGATGGTCGTGAGTTTAGTGCCCAATCCGGGTTCTATGTTCGTAAGTTTATGGATACGGCAACTGGATCAGGACAACGTGGTTTGAAAAGTGATCGCTGGTGGGTACGCTACCGTCTGGGCGAAGTGTACTTGAACGCTGCGGAGGCTGCTTTTGAATTGGGTGATGACGATACAGCTGCAGAGTACTTAAATATAATACGTCGTCGCGCTGGATTTGCAATAGACCTGACTGCAGCTGATGTGTCTTTTGACCGCATTGCTCATGAACGTAAAGTTGAGCTCGCTTTTGAAGGACATCAGTTGTGGGATATGAAACGCTGGCGTTTGGCTCATGTGGTCTGGAATGGAGAAAAAACACCATTGACAGAGCAACCTTGGAAAGCAGACGAAGTAAGTACCCGTGTATTTGGTTTGTGGCCATACAAATATTATGAACCAGGTAGTCCGAACAATGAAAAGTATGTCTTTAAGCAGGTTATTCCCAGTCAGGTTACTGGAGCTGATCGTTTCCGTTTAGGCAACTACTATTCATTTATCAATGATGATATCAGAAATAACAATCCACAAATTGTTAAGAACCCGAACCAATAAAAACATAGAAAGATGACGAAAATAAAATTAATCATATTATTGGGAGTCGTAGTCGGTTTTCTTACTTCCTGTGAGTGGGATAATTACGATGCCCCGGAATCAAAGCTTCAGGGAACCATTGTGTATAATGGCGACCCCATAAATGTTAGTTACAATGATGTAACATTTCAATTGTGGGAACCGGGATGGCAGTTAGATGTTCCCATCGATGTCACGGTTGATCAGGATGGCTCTTTCTCGGCCCTTTTGTTCGATGGAACTTACAAGCTGATTATTCCTTATGCTCAAGGACCTTGGCGCAATGTTGTGAATTCAGCCACGGGTTCAGATACCATTCTGGTTAATCTGCGTGGAGATATGAACCTGGATATTGAAGTTGAGCCTTATTATATGATTCGCAATGCTCAATTTTCAGCAAGCGGACGTGATGTCACAGCGACTTTTCAAGCAGAGAAAATCATTACGGATGCGGGTGCCCGCGACATTGAGCGTGTCAATCTGTACATCGGTAAAACCCAGTTTGTGGACTTCCGTGGCTTTGTGGCCCGTGCTGAAATTGGTGGCGGAGACATAGCAAACCCCAGCTCTATTAGCATGAGCGCGACTGTACCAGAACTTACTCCAATCCAGAACTATGTTTATGCACGGGTAGGTTTGAAGATCGCAGGTGTTGAAGATATGATCTTCTCTGCGGTTCAGAAAATTGATTTATAATTTAGAAATTGAGATAAGAGGGTCATTCGGATTTAAATATCGCGGATGGCCCTTTCGTGTACTTTCATCAAGCAATACTGTTTGTGTTATATTGACTTATCCCTGAATCTGGCGTGAAATAGCTTAATGCATAAAAGTTCGGAAAAACTATAAAATAATGAGCATGTCAAGATTACTGTTTCTATTTGTTGTATTCTCCTGTTTTGTTTTCCAATACGGGAGTGCTCAAGACCAAAATGTCATGATGTTTGGAGATACTAGCAGACGGGGAGTTCCTTTCTCCAAAGATCCACATGTTGTCAGGTTTAATAACAAGTACTTCATGTATTTCTCTATTCCTCCTTTTGAGGGAAATAATGATACAACAAATGGATGGGCGATTGGGATTGCCCAAAGTTCTAACTTGACCGATTGGGAGAAAGTTGGTGAGATACTCCCTGATGGCGATTACGAGCAAAAAGGGTTGTGTGCGCCTGGGGCGCTTGTTATTGATGATGAAATCCACCTGTTCTATCAAACGTATGGTAACTGGAAGAATGATGCAATTTGCCATGCAGTTTCCTCCGATGGAATTCACTTCAGACGAAATCCAACCAATCCGGTCTTTCGCCCAACAGGCGATTGGAATTGCGGCCGCGCCATTGATGCTGAAGTGATTCGATTCAATGATAATTATTTACTCTACTTCGCGACTCGAGACACCAGCATGACTATTCAGATGCAAGGAGTAGCTGCAGCTCCGTTAAATACGAACTTTAATCGTGAAGACTGGACACAACTGACTACTGAGCCAATTCTTGCCCCAAAGTATCCGTGGGAGGGACGCTGTGTAGAAGGGGCCTCTATTATTCAGCGCAGTGATCGTTTGTATATGTTTTATGCTGGAGCATACAATAATGCACCTCAGCAGGTTGGACTTGCTGTAAGCGGAGATGGAGTTCATTGGGAGCGACTGAGTAATAAACCATTTTTGGCCAATGGGGATCCTGGGACATGGAATTCTTGCGAATCTGGACATCCGCATATTTTTGAAGATAAGGACGGTCGTACTTATTTGTTTTTTCAGGGAAATGATGATTTTGGAAAAAGCTGGAAGATTTCAAAGAAAGAAGTTTTATGGACAGAAACAGGACCAAAATTGAAAGATTGATTACGAAATAGGAAGATACAATGAGTACTTAGGTGCTTGTCATGGTATTTAAATTAGATAGTAACTAGAGAAAACTTTAAATCAAACTAAACATGAAACAAATCGTTCGTTCCATAGTCTTTTTAATAGCTATTTTAATTAGTTTTTCCTGTCAGAAACAAGTTACTGAAGGGCAAATAACCGTTGTTGCTCATCCGGACCTCAAGCAGCAAAATGATTTTTATCATAGTAATCGAGCTCCATTGCAATCCGCTCACTTTATCAAATTGCCTATGGGAAGTATTCAACCCAAAGGGTGGATATTGAAATTGATGGAGTTGCAAAAAGAAGGACTTTGTGGGCACTTGGGTGAGATTAGTGCCTGGCTTGAAAAAGAAAATAATGCGTGGTTATCTGAAGGAGGTGATCACGGTTGGGAAGAAGTCCCCTACTGGCTGCGTGGTTATGCAGATATGGCTTTCATCTTTAATGATTCAAAAATGAAGGAAGAAGCAATGGTGTGGATTGAAGCTATCCTGAAAAGTCAGCAGGAAGATGGCTGGTTTGGTCCGAAAGTTAGGGTAGGAGGTGGACACCTGGACTACTGGTCGAATATGATCGTGTTGTTTACTTTGCAGAACTATTACGAATACTCAGGAGATCAGCGTGTCATCGATTTTATGACCAACTATTTTAAGTTTGAAATGACAGTCCCTGACGAAGCGTTTTTGTCAAGCTATTGGGAAAACAGCCGGGGAGGCGACAACCTTTATAGTGTATATTGGTTGTACAATCGTACCGGCGATCCCTTTTTGCTCAAACTTGCAGAAAAGATCCATCGCAATACGGCAGACTGGACCCGGAAATCAACTTTACCCAACTGGCACAATGTGAATATTGCCCAGTGTTTTCGTGAGCCTGCTACTTGGTTTATGCAGTCGGGCGACTCAGCTCACTTTCAAGCAACCTACAATGTTCACGATTTGATTCGTCGCACGTTTGGGCAGGTGCCCGGGGGCATGTTTGGTTCAGATGAAAATGCACGCATGGGGTACATCGACCCACGCCAGGGAACTGAAACTTGCGGATTTGCAGAACAAATGACTTCTGACGGCATCCTAATGCGCATAACTGGGGATCCTCTCTGGGCGGACAACTGTGAAGATGTTTTATTTAATAGTTTTACGGCTGCTTTTACCAGTGATATGAAATCACTGCGCTATATCACTTGCCCCAATGGAGTAACCGCTGATGCCGAAAACCATCATCCTGGTATTGATAATCGAGGACCATTTTTAACTATGAATCCCTTTAGTAGTCGCTGTTGTCAGCATAATCATGGACATGCTTTGCCGTATTATCTGCAGAACTTGGTGATGGCCAGTAATGACAATGGCTTAGCGGCTATAATGTATAACTCAAGTGTGTCTACAGCTCAAGTTGGTAATGGAACTGAAATTACGTTGACTCAGGAAACCAAATACCCGTTTGAAGAAGATATTCGGTTTAGTCTGACTATGGAGGAAAATGTAAAGTTCCCATTTTATCTGCGTATCCCTGGCTGGTGTGAAAATGCTTCACTTAAACTGAATGGAAAATCAGTAAAGGTAAATACGAAGGCCGGTTCATACATTAAAATCGATCGTGAATGGACTGATGGAGACCAACTCACCCTAAACTTACCAATGAATTTATCCTCGCGTACTTGGGCCGTGAATCAAAACAGCGTTTCGGTCGATTACGGGCCACTTACCTTTTCTCTGAAAATTGATGAAGAATACAGAAAAATAAGTAGTATCGAATCAGCTATCGGTGATTCGAAATGGCAAAAGGATGCCGATCCTGAGAAATGGCCTGCCTATACGATTACTCCACAAAGTCCATGGAATTACGGGCTGATACTTGATAAGAGGAACTTGGAAAGTTCATTGAAAATTGTTCGCAAAGAATGGCCTGACAATGATTATCCCTTCTCGTTGGAGAATACGCCAATCGAGATTCAGGCAAAAGGGCGCCAGCTCCTTGGCTGGCAAATTGATCAATACGGGTTGGTTGATGTTCAGCCAAGGTATCCGGTAAAGACCAGTGAACCTGTAGAAGATATTACCTTGGTTCCGATGGGGGCTGCGCGCTTACGAATTTCAGCTTTTCCATTCTTAAATAATTAGGAGATGAATCACTTGCTTCAGATATTGATCAGTAGTTTTTTTTTGCTCAGCTTCGCTTTTTCAGATGGTTGGGCCCAAAACATTCAACAAGCTCCCGCCCCGCTTTTTAGAGACCCGGTGTATGATGGCTCTGCAGATCCTGTCGTTTTTTGGAATCAGCATGAAAAAGAATGGTGGATGTTGTATACCCAGCGACGGGCCAATGAAAATACGGCTGATGTTGCCTACTGTTATGGAAACAGCATAGCGATTGCTTCATCAGCCGACCATGGGAAAAGCTGGGTTTATCGAGGAACCCTTGACCTGGAGTTTGAGCGGGGCAAGAATACTTTTTGGGCTCCTGATGTGGTTTATGCCAATGGAAAATATCACCTCTTCCTGGCCTATATCAAAGGAGTGCGTAATCACTGGAGCGAAGAAGCACGAATGGCCCATTATACCAGTGAGAACGCTTGGGACTGGAACTATGAAGGGCTTCTTTCACTATCATCGGATAATGTAATTGATGGCACACTTTTTCAGGATAAATCCGGAACATGGAAAATGTGGTATAAAGACAACAACCAGTCGTGGCTGGCTGAAAGTGATGATTTGTTCAACTGGACCTGGCGCGATAAGCCGGTGATTGCTGACCGGGCACATGAGGGCCCCAAGGTTTTCGAATTTAACGGATGGTATTGGATGGTGACGGATCAGTGGTCAGGGATGGGCGTTTATCGTTCGGATGATTTGGAAAACTGGAAGAAACAAGGAGAGCCAATTTTGGCAGGTTCGTCCAGCCGACCGGATGATACTCCGAGCGGTGCGCATGGCGACGTCTTGGTTGTAGATGATCAGGCATATATTTTCTATTTCACGCATCCTGGAAGGGAAAAGCATTCTGCTGCTACACTGGATGCCGATGGGAAATATCCTTATGCCGAGAAACGTTCCTCCATTCAAGTGGCAGAATTAGTGGTCAACGATGGCAAATTGGAGGTGAAGGATCGGAACCAACCGTTTCATTTTTATTTGGCAAATATGGATTAGGTGATCTTTTAAAGCTGAAATGATGAAGAAACTTTTTACAATATCCCTTTTTCTGGTAACGCTCTCACTACTATTCTCGGGTAGTTCTTCTTATTGTAGCCCGATCAGGAATAAAATTGAAAAAACAAGGAAGATTCCCTTGGGCGATCCGTTTATCATGCTTTGGGAAGGAACCTACTACGCCTATGGAACAAATGGAACTGATGGTATTGAGGTGTATTCGTCCAGTGATTTGAAAAGCTGGCAGGGGCCAGTTGGTGTTCACGAAGGACTGGCTTTACATAAGTCAGATGTGTGGGCTGACCGTTGGTTTTGGGCTCCTGAAGTATATCGGGTCAATGGCAAATTTTACATGTACTATTCGGCTGATGAGCACATTTGCGTGGCCATCAGCGATTCTCCGCTGGGGCCCTTCAAACAGCAAATACTAAAACCCATGCTTGAAGACGAAAAGTGCATTGATAATAGCCTTTTTATTGATGACGATGGATCTCCTTATCTTCTGTTTGATCGTTTCAATGATGGCTTGAACATTTGGATGGCTGAACTGAAAGACAACTTAATTGAGATTAAAGCTGAAACCATGTCCCAATGCATCAATGTTTCTCAAAGTTGGGAAGAAGTTTGGCCCCGGGTGAACGAAGGAGCATTTGTGATTAAGCACAGAGACACTTACTTCATGACCTATTCAGCTAATAGTTATGAAAGTCCGTTTTATGGGATTGGGTTTGCCACTGCAACAAACATCAAAGGACCATGGACAAAATATGCTCAGAATCCTATTCTTCAAAAACCGGGAGACTTAGTTGGTGTGGGGCACAGTGCTATGTTTACCGACAAGGAAGGAAATCTGCGAATTGTGTTTCATGCGCATAACAGCCAGAATCAGATTCATCCGCGCCACATGTATATCAGTACAGTACGTTTTGAAAAAGAGAACGGACAGGAAGTGATGGTGATTGATGAAAATTATCAAACACCTGTTTTAAGCGAAGAATAGAATCAATTTAGAAAATCGAATAATATGATTAGAACGAATTTTCTCACTATCGTTTTATTGGTGCTTTTCTCATTCGTGAGATGCAGTGCTTCAGATATTGAAGCGTCTGAAGAGCAAGTGAAAAGCACTTTTGCAAACCCGGTATGGGATGGAGCTGATCCCTGGATGACTCAGCAGAATGATGATTATGTGTATTGTTATTCTGCGAATAACGCGATTTTTGTTTCACGGTCTAAATACCTAACTCGAAAAGGGGAGTTAAAGCGGATTTGGCAAGCCCCAGCCAGTGGTTGGAATAGTAACTGTGTATGGGCACCCGAGATTCACTTTATTGAAGGACATTGGTATGTTTATTATGCTGCCGGTTTTTCGGGGCCTCCCTTTATTCATCAGCGCACAGGTGTATTACGGTCTAAAACAGACGATGTTTTTAGCGATTACGAAGACATGGGGATGTTATATACTGGTGATAACCCCCAAAACCTAGAGAGCAATGTATGGGCAATTGACATGACCGTTTTGGAACACCAAGGAAAACTTTTTGCCATTTGGTCGGGCTGGAAAGAACAGTGCGATACAGACGCTACTCCACAACATTTGTACATCCAGGAAATGGAGAACCCCTATACGCTTAAAGGCACGCGCGTTTTGCTTTCTTCGCCGGAGGAAGACTGGGAAACCGGTGGTCCGCTAAATTTGAATGAGGGGGCACAAATTCTTAAAAATGGCAATCAGGTGTTTGTGGTATATTCTTGCCGTGAGTCGTGGCTAAAAGAGTACCGACAGGGGATGTTACAATTGAATGATCCGGATGGTAATTTGTTAGATCCGGCCAATTGGACAAAAAAAGGCCCGGTTTTCGAAGGAACGGCTCAGGTGTATGGGGTAGGACATGTTTCTTTTGTTAAGTCCCCCGATGGCACTGAAGACTGGATCATTTATCACTCTAAAAAAACAACCGAACCCGGTTGGAATCGCAATGTACGCATGCAGTCTTTCACCTGGAATTTAGATGGAACACCTATGTTTGGAACCCCTGTTCCGGAAGGAAAAGAAATTGATCGTCCTTCGGGTGAGGTGGAAATTGAAGCGGCTGAGAAGGAATAAAATTAGTCAATACAAAAATCTAAACATGATGAAAACACTTTCTTTTTTTATGCTGCTGGCCGGGGTGTTGCTCTTACTGGCATGTCAAAATGAGGCAAAACAGAACAAACAAACAGCCGAGGATTTGGTGAAGAAGACATGGACGGCAGAGCAAGCAAAGGCTTGGGGGAAAGAACATGGCTGGCTTCGTGGCTGTAATTTCAATCCCAGCACAGCAATTAATCAGCTGGAGACATGGCAGGCAGAAACATTTGATCCGATAACCATTAATTGTGAGTTGGGATGGGCTGAAGATATAGGAATGAACTGCATGCGGGTATACTTACACCATGTTGTATGGAAAGTGGATCAGAAAGGGATGAAAGATCGCATGAACCAGTACTTGGAGATTGCAGACAGCCATGGAATCAAAACCATTTTTGTATTCTTTGATGATTGTTGGAATGCCACTTACCAAGCCGGAAAGCAACCTGATCCAAAACCAGGCATTCATAATTCTGGCTGGGTACGTGATCCGGGAGACCTGCTTCATGAGCAGCCTGAGCTGATAGCCACCCTTGAAATTTATGTGAAAGATATTCTTACCTCGTTTAAGGACGATCATCGGGTTGTGATGTGGGACTTATACAATGAACCCGGTAATTCAGGATATGGCAACAAATCCATGCCGTTGCTTGAAAAAGTGTTTGAATGGGCTTGGGGAATTCGTCCTTCACAGCCCTTGTCTGTTGGTGTCTGGAACTTATCCCTTTCAGAATTAAATAAATTTCAGCTTGAAAATTCTGATGTAATAACCTACCATAATTATGAAGGGCCGGATAAGCATCAATTAGCAATTGATTCTTTGAAAAACTATAACCGTCCAATGGTTTGTACCGAATACATGGCTCGTCGCAACAATAGCTTATTTCAGAATATTATGCCGATTTTGAAAAAGGAAAATGTCGGGGCCATTAACTGGGGATTGGTAGCAGGAAAATCAAATACCAAATATTCCTGGGGCGAGCCAATTCCAGATGGTTCAGAGCCCCCTCTATGGTTTCATGAGATCTTTCATCCCGATGGGACTCCATATAAACAAGAGGAGGTAGACTTGATTAAAAGCTTAACACTCGAAAAGTAAGGTTAAAATAAAGGAGGGAATGTTATTCATTTTAGGGTGATTGCTACTTGCTGGTGTTGCAGTTCATCGGTTCCTAATTCTATGTGTGATCGATACACCAGAATGCCGGAGGTGGAGTGAAATTTATATTGACTAGTCCTCTGCTTGCATTAAAGTCAGTTAATAAGGAATAAATAAAAGCTGGTATTTTTAATACGAAAAGAAGATATATGATGAAAAAGATGACACGAATCATTTGGAATAAGTTGGTTCTGTTTTTACTCTTAGGACTGAATAGCATTTATTGCTTTGCCCAGGAGAAAACGAATATTTTACTGATTTTTATCGACGACATGGGCTATGGCGATTTAGGTTGTTATGGCAATGAGGAAGTGCAAACTCCTAATATCGATCGTTTGGCTCAAGAAGGGATTCGGTTCAATCAGTTTTATGTGAATTCACCCATTTGCTCTCCCTCACGTGTTGCTATTACTACAGGGCAATATCCTTCCCGGTGGGGGGTGACTTCATATATTAGTGCAAAGAGGGACAACAAAGAGCGTGGGATGAATCATTGTTTGAATCCCTTAGCACCTTCAGTGGCCCGGAATTTAAAAGCTGCAGGCTACTACACCGCTCATATAGGTAAATGGCATATGGGGGGAGGGCGAGATATAGCTGATGTTCCGATGATCACTGAGTATGGATTTGATGAATCGGTTACTCAATTTGAAGGATTGGGTGAGCGATATCTGGCTACTTATGAAACCCTCAATTTAAAAGACAGTACCCGCGGGCTTGAAAAGCAGTCGGCAGCGCTTGGAAAAGGAGAAATTCATTGGGCCAAGCGGGAAAATTTCACCGAAATTTTTGTTGATCGAACTCTTGAGGCCATTAAACATGCGCAAGCGGCCGGAAAACCTTTCTACATAAACTTATGGCCTGATGATATACATACGCCTTTGGAACCACCACTTGCCTTGCGAGGTGACTTAAGTACAAAGGCCCGCTTTCAGGGGGTTATGCAAGAAATGGATCGCCAAATGGGGCGGCTATTTGATTTTCTCAGGAAAGATCCGGACTTATTTAAAAACACATTGGTTGTTTTTACCAGTGACAACGGGCCTGATATGGCAGTCAACAATGCAGCACCTCTGCGCGGATTTAAAACCTATTTGTACGATGGTGGCATTCGGGAACCTTTCATCGTTTGGTGGCCGGATGAAATTGACAAAAATGAAGCGGGCACCATTAATGAAAAGACAGTGATGGCAGCCATTGATTTGCCTCTGACTTTTATGGAGCTGGCAGGCGCAGAGCCAAACCAGAATGTTAAATACGATGGACAGAGTATGTTGAGCGTTTTGAAGGGTGAAAAAGAAATCCTCAGGAAGAAGCCTATTTTTTGGATCAGACCTCCTGATCGACCCGGATATGATGGAGAAAATAATCCGGATCTGGCAATTCGTTCTGGCGATTACAAATTGCTAATGGACATAGATGGTACGAATATCCAACTATATAATTTGATGCAGGATATTGGAGAATCCGACAATCTGGTAGAAAAGATGCCTGAGTTAACGATTGAGTTGAAAAGAAAATTGCTTGATTGGTATCACCATTACCCACATGATATTGATAAAACGAAGTATAAACTTTAAAAGGAGTGATACTATTGGGAGGAGACTTTTAAATCTCCTGATTCATTAAATATGGGATTGCTCGAAAAGGATGAATTTAAACGAAAAGTTAATAGAGAAATACAATATGAAGATGTACAAGGAATTATTTTTTAGCAGCAAAAAGCCACTTGGGGCTGCAGTTTTACTTTGTAGCTTAAGTGTTGGGCATAGTCAGCAGGTCATGGCACAACCAAATGAAAGTCGTAAAAATGTTATTCTATTTTTGGTTGATGACTTAAAACCAAATTTAGGCTGCTATGGCGATCCGGTTGCGATTAGTCCAAATATTGATAAACTCGCAAGCCGCGGGGTGCGTTTCAATAAAGCCTATTGTAACCAGGCAGTATGTATGGCATCACGTTACAATATTATGCTGGGAGCCCGATCAACAAGTACAGGTCTGTACCATTTCGGATCCGAGTTTCGCGATGCTTACCCTGATGCAGTCACCCTGCCGCAACATTTCATGAATGCCGGATACCATGCGGAATCGATGGGAAAAGTGTTTCATATAGGGCATGGCAATACCAACGATGAAGCATCTTGGAGTGTCCCTCATTATAAAGAAAAGGTGATTGAATATTTGGTGCCCGAAAGTACAAACCGGGAGCTAACCAGAGAAGAAGCATATTTTGAAAATACCAACTTATATTACGAAGATTTTCCACCGAATTGGAAATTGCCTCGGGGAGCGGCTTGGGAATCACCTGATGTTGTTGATGATGCCTATGCCGACGGACGCGTAGCCAGACATGCTATTGATCGATTACGTGAATTAAAGAAAGAACCAGAACAGCCTTTCTTTTTAGCCATTGGATTTGCCCGACCTCATTTGCCATTTAGTGCTCCTAAAAAATATTGGGACATGTATAATCCCGAAGAATTGCCAATGCCTGAGTATGAAAAAGACCCGGAAGGAGCACCTCGATACGCTACCAAAAGAGGGGGCGAAATTAACCAGTTTAAGCCCATTCCTTCAGACCAATATGTTTATGCTGACTCCTTAATCCGAAAGTTGATCCATGGCTATTATGCTTCGATGAGCTATATGGATGCTCAACTCGGTCGGGTAATGGATGAACTTGAACGTTTGGACATGCTTGAAAATACGATTATTGTTCTTTGGGGTGATCATGGCTGGCACTTGGGAGATCATGGTTATTGGACTAAGCATACTAATTACGAACAGGCCAATATCATTCCTATGATTATGGTGGCACCAGGTGTTGCTATGCCAAATACTTCCACTAATCAAATTGCAGAGACTGTTGATATTTACCCAACTCTTTCGGACTTGGCAGGTTTGGATAAACCTAAAGGTCCTCAACCTATTGATGGAATGAGCATGGTACCTGTCCTAAAAGATACGAATAAGCGTATCCGGGATCATGCTTATCATGCATTTCCGAAAGACGGATATCTGGGCCGTGCCATCAGAACTGAACAGTATCGGCTCGTTGAATGGACCAGTAATAATAATTCAGAAGCGGAGAAGGGGTATGAATTGTATGATTATTTGAATGATCCACTGGAAACAAAGAATATTTATGGTGAGAACAAAAAGGTAGCAGCAGAATTGAAAGCTATTTTGGCTACCCATCCTGAAGGCAAAAGGCAATTTCGAAAAAATAAGAGATAGCAGAAACTAGCTTGATCATACATGCTTGGGGCTTTAAGGTCGAAGGGCAGATATCCCTGGCGTTTAGGAAAAGGACAGTCTAGTTCTTATTTAGCTCTCAGTTCGGGTAATTCCTAGCTGTATATGGATTGAATCTCTATCTATTTGATATAAGTGAAGATCTGAGCAAACCCTCAATTCTGGTTGGTGAACCTCCAGAAACAAGATTGAAACGGAGAGACGAACAGATGGTTCGTGTACTGAAATTATTCATTTGACTCGAACAAATAAATCATAAAAACTCTAAACCAAGAAATGATGTTTAAACCAGCTTATGCGCGAGTCTTCATTTTATCTTTATGCTGTTTTCTATATGGAAAAATGTTATTTGCTCAATCTGCCCATCCGGATAATCTCGAATTGAAGGCTCCTGCTCCTGTTTTTATTGATCCTAATTATCATGGATCTTGTGACCCCGAGGTTACCTGGAATGAATCAGCCCAGCAATACTTTATTTATTATACTGCTCGAAAAGGGAATCAGGAAAATACATTTTTGGGTACGCCAATTGGGGTGATTTCATCAGTCGATTTCATTGAATGGAATTTTGAGGGTTATTGTAAATTCGATGGCGTTGGTGGCGATAAAGATGCCGGTGAAACTTTTTGGGCACCAGCCATTATTTCCGATAATGAGTTTTTACACATGTTTGTTACCTACAAACCAGATACTCTGCCAACCCAAGGAGCTTGGGGCGGTCCGGGGAGAATCGTTCATTATAAAACGACACTTGATAATCCTGTTGATGGTTGGCAAAAGGTAGGAGATATGCATGATTCAACAATTACCGCCTTAGATGCAACGGTATATAAGAAAGGGGATTGGGTTCATGTTTGGTTTAAGGGAAAGAAGAGAGGTGCTTCTAAAAATGAACTATACCATTTAGTTTCCTCTGATTTTAAACATTGGGAAAACCTTGGTTTTTCGCAAAGCGATGTTTTTAATGTTGCTGCAACAGGGGCTGATTTTGAAGAAGCGCCTTATATCTTCTACTGGGAGAATAGCTATTGGTTGATTACGGACCCACATAATGGTTTGTTTGTGTACAAATCAGCTGATGGTGAAGACTGGAAATTCGAAGGGACAATCTTAAAGGAAGGTGGTTCACGCAAGTTTGATACGACCATGGCACGACATTGCAGTGTCGCAGTAAAAGATGGGAGGGCGTTCATTTTTTATCATGTCGAACCTTGGCGCCGATATGATTTAGAAAAGAAAAAAGGCAAGGAGCGGGTCCCCATTTTTAAACAACCAACCATGAATCGAAGAAGTGTTTTGCAAATGGCAGAACTTGAGGTATTAAACGGGCAGGTTGTTTGTGATAGAGATAAATCAATTGTTTTAAACTAGAAATTAGATACTATGTATAAATTGGTCACAGCTTCCTTGGTAACGATCTCGTTGTTTAAGTTAGATGCTTATGCCAAGAACCGTCCCAATATTGTCATTTATCTAACGGATGATCAAAGCCAATTGGATGCCTCTATCTATGGGGCTGAGGTCCTGAATACTCCCAATTTGGATCGTCTTGCAGAAAATGGGATTGTTTTTGATAATGCCTTTATTGCTTCACCGGCCTGTGCTCCCAGCCGTGCAGCTCTGTTAACTGGCTTGATGCCTTCCCGCAATGGAGCAGAGGCAAATCACTCCTATCCTAAGCCGGGAATTCCTGTGCTGACTCAGCAGCTTCAGGAAGAGGGATATAAAGTCCTGGCTTTTGGAAAAGTTGCTCATATGAAAATGAATTGGGAATGTGGTTTTGACTTTTATCATTCAGGAATGACTGGTCTGGCAAACCATGTCACGAACTACGTGGATTCTGTTAAAATGGATGAACCAGTTTGTCTAATGGTTGGTGATAGACGTCCTCATGTTCCTTGGACTTCAAAAACACTCTATGAACCCGATGAACTGAAGTTACCGCCTTATTTCATAGATACGCCTGAAACACGAAACCTTTGGGCACGATATTATTCTGACATCACAGGTGCGGACCAGGAGATGGGGAAGATTTACGAATTAGCAAGGCATCAATTTGGAGACAATTTTATTTTCATATATACAGCTGATCATGGAGGTCAATGGCCGTTTGGGAAATGGAATCTGTATGATGCCGGGATAAAGGTTCCGTTAATTGTAGTTTGGCCGGGGCATATTAAGCCTGACACCCGAACAGATGCCATGGTTAGTTGGATTGACCTTTTTCCGACACTGCTTGATCTGACTGGAAGTAAGATGCCTGTTGGTCTGGATGGAAAATCATTTAAAAAGGTACTGGAAGGGAAAACAGATCATTTCAGGGAATATATTTTTACAACCCACAGTGGTGATGGAAAAATGAATGTTTATCCAATCCGAAGCATACGTGACCATCGGTTTAAATACATTTTAAACCTGTATCCTGAAAATTATCATTCCAACCATTCTGATATCCTGAGGAAACCTAATGCTGGTGCTTATTGGGATTCCTGGGATGAAGCTGCAAAATATGACGATCGGGCGGCAGCAATTATTCATAAATACTATGTTCGTCCAGCGGAGGAATTTTATGATTTGGAGGTTGACCCAATGGAGCAACAAAACCTGATTGACAGCGATGAGCATCAGGACCAAATAAACAAAATGCGTCAAATCCTTGAGGAATGGATGGATCAACAAGGCGATAGCAGAAAGGCCTTCCAAACACCTTATCCTATTTCCGGACCGACACCTCATGAATTAGGAATCCATTAACTCAACAGAACAAGTTTTCACTTTAATTCTATTTTGGATGAAACAAAAATCAACACTAACAACAATTGCTGCGTTTTCTATATTGTCCTTGTTCGGTCAAACTAGAGAAAAGCCGAATCTTATTTTATTCTTGGCCGACGATTGTACTTATTTTGACATCGGTTGTTACGGGAGTAAAGATTCTCGAACTCCTAATATTGACAAATTTGCAGCGGAGGGAATGCGGTTTACCAATGGATTTCAGGCAGCTCCGATGTGTTCGCCCACCCGACACAACCTGTTAACCGGTTTGTGGCCTGTAAGAACCGGTGCCTATCCAAATCATACGATGGCGAAAGAAGGTACGTTGAGTATTGTTCAGCATTTGAAGCCGGCAGGCTATCAGGTCGCTTTGATCGGCAAGTCGCATGTAAAACCAGAATCCGTTTTTCCATGGGATTTACATGCTCCCCTTACAAAGAGTAATGACCTGAATTTTGCTGCGGTTGATTCTTTTATCCAAGTATGTAAATCGAGTAATCAACCGTTCTGTCTGGTTGTTGCCACTAATCAGCCTCACACCCCATGGAATAAGGGAAACTCGGATTTATTTAATCCAGATGAAATTGAACTTCCTCCATATTACGTTGATACAAAGGAAACCCGCCGGCTGTTTTGTAAGTACCTGGCTGAAATTAATTATATGGATAATGAATTTGGAACCTTGCTTAAAACGCTGGATAATCACAGAATAGCAGATAAATCGGTAGTGGTTTATTTAAGTGAACAGGGCAACAGTCTCCCATTTGCAAAATGGACGTGTTATGATGCTGGCGTTCATTCTGCCTATATCGTTCGGTGGCCGGAGGTGGTTAAATCGGGGACTGAATCAGATGCAATTGTCGAATATGTTGATATTGTGCCCACTTTTCTGGATATCGCAGGTCTAGAACCTACGACTCAGTTGGATGGGAGGAGTATTGTACCCATCCTGAAAGGAAATGCAGCAGAGCATAAACAGTATACTTTTTCGCTGCAAACAACCCGTGGAATTTACAGTGGAAGTGACTATTACGGAATTCGATCTGTTGCTGACAAAAAATATCGATACATCGTGAACTTGACACCCGAAGCTACTTTTCAAAACACGGAATCAGCCGGTCGTTTGTTTAAAATTTGGCAAGAAAAGGCAAAGACTGACCCAAATGCCAGGTGGTTGACCAATAGATACCAGCATCGCCCTGGCGTGGAGTTGTATGACGTGGAAAAGGATAAATACTGTATGAAAAACCTGGCCGAGAGCCCGGAAAGTAAACCGATTATTGAGAGAATGGATAAAGTGTTGAGGGAGTGGATGGACTATTGCGATGACCATGGACAGAGAACAGAAATGGAAGCTAAAGAACACCAACATTGGAATACTCAGAGTAAAGCCGGAAAGTAATGAGATGAAGCCCAATCGATAAATATAAAGAATCCTGAACTATGAATAAATTTGCATTATTGACACTGGTTTCATCCTTGACGCTGAGTGTTTCTGCCGCTCAAAAGCCCAATATTGTTTTGATTATGGCCGATGATATGGGCTTTTCGGACATTGGGTGCTATGGAGGCGAAGTTCAAACTCCGAATCTTGATAAATTGGCCAGTCAGGGCGTGCGTTTTAAACAGTTTTACAACTCAGCGCGCTGTTGTCCGACGCGTGCGTCCTTAATGACTGGGCTTTATCCACACCAAACCGGCATTGGACATATGACTAATACGCCAAATAATCCGACTCAGCACAACTACGGGCTGCCTGGATATCAGGGGTATTTGAATAAGGAGTGTGTAACGATAGCTGAAATGCTAAAATTGAATGGTTATCAGACATTGATGACTGGAAAATGGCATTTGGGGAGAGTGTTCAACAAACTGTGTCATGTAAACAAAAATGAATGTTTTAAAATTTACATGATATGGTAAAAGAAAAGTTTGATTACGAGAAGTTCAAAAAAGAGGCGCTTGAAGGGCTTAAGTCCGGCAAAGGGATGAGTGGTCCGGATAATGTTTTATTGCCTTTATTTAAAGATTTTCTGGAAGGGGCCTTAGATGGCGAGCTGGATAATCATTTAAAGGATTCAGAAGAGTCGAATCGTCGTAACGGGCATAACCGCAAGACGATCAAAACCGATCAGGGGAGTTTTGAGTTGGAAACTCCACGTGACCGTAACGGTGATTTTGAACCGGAGTTGATCCGCAAGCGCCAGACTGTTATTGGAGAAGCTTTTGAAAACCGCATCCTGTCGCTTTATGCCAAGGGGCTGAGTTATGCCGACATTCAGGGGCATTTGCTTGATCTGTATGGCATGGATGTTTCGGTGGGGAAGTTAAGTGCCATTACCGACAAGGTTATTCCTTTGATTCAGCAATGGCAGGGACGTCGTTTAGAAGCCGTTTACGCCATTATTTGGTTGGATGCGATGCACTTTAAAGTTCGGGTGAATGGGCAGGTCATCAGCAAGGCGGTTTATATCATCTTGGGGCATACCATGGACGGGCAGAAAGATTTGTTAGGAATGTATATTTCGGAGAGCGAAAGTGCGCGATTCTGGCTTAGCGTGCTGACCGATCTTCAAAACCGGGGAGTACA
>NZ_JBNGOT010000011.1:0-147881 GCF_050589705.1 Sunxiuqinia rutila | reverse complement strand
GAGCCGAATCTCAGATTCGAACTGAGGACCCCGAGATTACAAATCACGTGCTCTGGCCAACTGAGCTAATTCGGCAGGTGGGTAAGCTACCTGTGTCGCACCGCTACAACCACCTACCCTTGCTGCCTTCCGACCCTGGGGGGATTCAGCGGGAGCTGGTCGCACAGGACTTACCCGGCGACAAAAGTAGAAAAAATTGTATTCCCAACAAACGAAAGTTGCGGGCGAACGCAACTTTTTTTCGCCCGGTTTTCTAACCAATTATTGATCAGCGATATCTTTTGAAATATTTTTTCGAATAATTTCTTTAAACAAAACAAGCGCGCTGTAAAGTGTACTTGTGAAAAATCCAATATATTTGTCTGGTACCAATAAATCATATTAATCATGGAAGAAAAATCGACTTTTTGGAAATCGGCAATGACCTATGGTATTTACTTGGCTGTTGCACTTATCTTTTACAACGTTATTCTTTATGTAACGGGTGAAAACATGAATACAACCCTGGGATTAGTTACCTGGTTGATTATGGGGGTTGGCATTTACTTGTGTCAAAAAGGCTACAGAGATAAAGAGTTAGACGGATCTATTGAGTATAGCAAGGCCCTGGGGTTTGGTGTTTCGGTGATGCTGTTTGCCGGTGTATTAAACGCTTTGTACTCGGTCATTTTAATGAAGATTGATCCCAGTATTATGGACCAGGTGCGGATTTTGCAGGAAGAAGCCATGATGAAGCAAGGCTTGTCTGATGAGCAGATTGAAGCGGCCGGAGAAATGATGACTCGCTTTCAAAGCCCCTTGATTATTGTCCTTTCAAGTTTGTTTACCTTCGCGTTTATTGGATTTATTATATCTTTGATCACTTCCATTTTCATAAAAAGAAAGTCAGACGAAAACGCTTTTGATGAGGCGATGGGGGAAGTTAAATCTGAAGATTAGTAAAATATGAATATTTCCGTAGTTATTCCTTTGTTTAATGAAGAAGAGTCGTTGCCTGAATTGGCTAAATGGATTAAACGGGTGATGGATGCTAACCAGTTTAGCTATGAAATTATCTTTGTTGATGATGGCAGCACCGATTTATCCTGGAAGGTGATTCAGGATTTGCACCAGGGAAACCGGCAAATAAAGGGCATTAAATTCAGGAGGAACTACGGGAAATCTGCTGCACTGTATGCCGGCTTTGCGGCTACTGCCGGCGATGTGGTGATAACCATGGATGCCGACTTGCAGGATAATCCGGAAGAAATTCCGGAAATGTACCGGATGGTTGTGGAAGACAATTTCGATTTGGTTTCGGGCTGGAAAAAGAAACGCTATGACCCGGTTTTATCGAAAAATATTCCAAGTAAGTTTTACAACTGGATTGCCCGCAAGGCCACCGGGATTAAGATTCATGATTTCAATTGTGGCCTGAAAGCTTACCGAAGCCAGGTCGTTAAATCCATCGAGGTGTATGGCGAAATGCACCGTTATATTCCTATTCTGGCGAAATGGGCCGGATTTAAACGAATTGGCGAAAAAGTGGTAAAACACCAGGAACGAAAATATGGTGTAACCAAGTTTGGAATTGAGCGGTTTATTCGTGGCCCGCTTGACTTGCTATCCGTGATTTTCATTTCGCGTTTCAGTAAAAAGCCCATGCATTTTTTTGGCGTGTTGGGCTCGCTGGTGTTTCTGGTCGGTTTGATTTCCACCATTACCGTGGGCGTGAATAAACTGGTAGCGCTTGCTGAGCAGGTTCCTGCTCCTCGGGTAACCGACACCCCTTATTTTTTTCTGGCATTGACTGCCATGATTATCGGAACCCAATTGTTTTTGGCCGGGTTCATTGGTGAGCTGGTATCGCGCAATGCTTCGGAACGAAACAAATACCTGGTAGAAGATACCTTGGAATAAGCGCTCAAAAATCGTCTTCGTTCGGTGTCCAGTAGGGAACCTGATTCTCTGAGAAGTGAATGGGCACACCTTTGATAAAGCTTGTCATCCATTCGGCCAGGTAGGCCATGCCTGCTTCTTCTGACTTAAGATGCCCCAAAAAGATAACCGCTTTGGGTTTGCCTTGCATCACCGCATCATTGATGTACTGATAGGTTTCCCATTCTTGTGCTTCGCCGGCAATAATTACATCAACATCTTGTAGCAGGGCAATTTGCCGTTTGGCTCCGGGAGCTCCAAGAGCCAACCCAATTTTAGAGACTTCAAGAGCGGGATCTCCAATGACGCGAATTCCCGGTATTTCAAACACCGACTGAAGTTTATGGGCCAGGTCTTTCAAGGACTGACTTTGGGTTTTCACCAGGTTTATATGATTGGCTACCGTTTGATTGGCCCAGCCCAGCTTATCAAGCATGCCAACATAAATGCCGTCTGGCTGATGGCGGTGCCAATGATCATGAAAGCGCCAGATGATTAATTCATGGGCTTTGATGTAAGCCAGTTTATCTTGCAACACCGGGTCATCCTGCAAATCTTTCGTTTCATCCAAATGATTGTAAAAGACGGGTTCGTGCGTAATAATGAGGTTACAGTTTTTAGCCACGGCCTCCTGCAGAACCTGCATGTCGGCAAACATGCAACAAAGCACACCGGTAACCTGCTCGTTAGGATCACCACTTTTAAAGGTGTCAACTGTTTCGTTGTCCCAATCGCAGGATAGCTGGGTTTTTAACTGATCAATGATTTGTTGGGCTGTTTGGCCCTGAGTAGTCAGACTGAAAAGTGTAGTCAGCAGAAAAAGGAATATTCGTGAAACCATGGTTGTTGATTTTTAGGTTCTACGAAAATACGTTTTTCAGCTGGCCCCGAAAAGTTTAATTCTGCTTTTGCTCATATTTTTCCAGTTGGCGAATCACCTTTCGATTGCTAATGGGCTGCTGGTTCAAAAATTGAAACGCCTTGCGGGCGATGAACTGGTTTTCATGGTTGAGTAAGCTGGCAATAATCTTTTCACTTTCACGATTGCTAGCCTGATGAATGGTAAAAAGATCCAGAACATGTTTAACCATAGAGCCATTCAGTTCCGGAAGATTTTCTGCCAGCGTTAACTGGATAGAGGTGGCCAGCTTGGGGGCTTCTCCCAATTTGTTAAGTATTTTAACTTGTGTGAAGTAGGAACTGTTTTCAAAATGGCTGAATAACTTTAATTGGTCTTTTTCATTGTCCAGCCAGTTGGACGGAATCCCCTCAATGGCTTTGTTAGAGACCAGCAGTTCGTTGCTTGCAGTCAGCGCGAAAAGTTTATCCTGCAAGGCTTTGGTCCATGCCATGTCGGAAGGAATGTTCTCAAGGCCCCAGATGACATCTTGCTGGTTGGAACTGTTGAGGATTTCAATAGCTAAATCAGGCTGAAGATGCTTTTGGGTGTGGGCTTGAATCTTTTTTGAAGTTGTTCCATGCACGATGTGCCAAAGGGTATAGCTGGTGTAAACGGCATTTTCAACAATATAATCCTTTACCCCGGCAATGGTTGCAGCACTTACGCCATCCACTTCATCGTTTTCAACCATCGGAACCAATTCTTCCATCCGGTAATTTGCCAGGTTCGAGTAGGGATCAGCCAGCAAGGCATGCAAATGCTCGTAGTCTTGCTGAGTGAAAGGATCGTGCTCTGTTTTACTTAGAAATTCACCTTGGGGAAGTTGAAATCCCAGGTACCTCCCGGTAACTGTCCAGTATAAGGTAATATTCAGTAAACGGCATTCGCCATCAATGCAAACACCGGTCAGGATTTTGCGGGAATAGGAGTGAAGCAGGCCATCTTCATTTTTAATGATGAACAGGGTATCACCAGGAATCGTGTCATTAAAGTTGACAACTTCGTGGGAGATGGTTGTATTTTGAGCCGGAAAGGTTGGGGAATGAAAATAAGTTAGCGTTTCCGGATTTTTCCCGGACAAGCTCAGTAAGACAACTGCAAAAAGTAAGTAAATAGTACGGTTCATGTTTTTTTGATCAATCTGAATATCAACGAAATTTGGAACGATTTGTTTATGCAAAAGTAATAAAAGACCTAAAAACAGACCTTCAGCTCCTTTTAAGAAATTGTGAAAAGTGGCATTCATTCAAGGGCTAGCGAACAGGGAGCCTGATTTAGCGGTAGCTTTGCAGCATGAATAAGCAAGCATACAATAGGGTTCCTTTTAATCCGGCTAACTCCCCAGTGTTTTATGGGTGGTTTGTGTTGTTGTTCGGAACTTTGGGGATTATTATGAGTGTGCCCGGGCAGACTATGGGCGTGTCTACATTTACAGACCATCTGATTGATGCACTTCGTTTTAGTCGGAATGAGTTGAGCACGGCTTATTTGCTGGGAACTATTTCAAGCTCTTTTATGCTTACCCGTGCGGGGAAAGTGTATGACAAAATAGGAGCAAGATGGCTGGGCACAATCATAACGATTTCGATGGGATTGGTGCTGATTTACCTGAGCCAGGTTGATCGTATTGCTTTTGGATTGGGAAGCTTACTGGGCAAGGATTCCGTTCAGTTTTACCTGAGCTTTTTCCTGGTTATGACTGGTTTTTTCTTGTTGCGCTTTACTGGCCAAGGGGTATTAACCATGGTTTCACGCAACATGATGATGAAATGGTTTAACCGGAAACGAGGACTGACCAATGGAATCAGCAGCGTGTTTGTTTCTTTGGGTTTTGCGGTAGCCCCACTTATTTTCGATTACCTGATTGAAAGCTATAACTGGCGTTGGGCCTGGATCTTGCTGGCTTTGGTTGCAGGTTTTGGCTTTAGTTTGGTTGCGCTGGTCTTTTTTCGGGATAACCCGGAAGACTGTGGGCTGGAGCAGGATGGCGATACGGCAGAACAGGTTGAAGAACAACAGCGGGTGATGCATAAAGTGGAGAAACAATTTACACTTAAAGAAGCTCAACGCACATTTCCTTTTTGGGTGCTGGTTGTGGCTTTGTCTATGCAGGCGCTGTACATTACAGGTTTTACTTTCAATTTGGTGTCTATTTTTGAGGCGGCAGCCATGGATAAAACCATTGCTTTGGCTGTTTTTGTTCCCACAGCTGCCATTTCTGTTTTTATTTCCCTTGCCGGAGGCTGGCTCAGCGATCATATCAAAATGAAGTATTTGTTGCTGGTGTTTTTATTCGGACAAATGGTTTCCATGATCAGCCTGTCTTTTTTAGCTCCGGGCCTGCCATACTTTTTCTTAATCATCGGAAACGGAATTGTTGGAGGTTTGTTTAGCGTGCTGTCTTCGGTGGTTTGGCCTCGTTTTTATGGGCGTAAACACCTGGGAGCCATCAGCGGATTTGCCATGAGCGCTTTGGTTTTTTTCAGTGCCATGGGACCTTTGCTGTTTAGCTTTTCTTTTACCAAGCTGGGGGCTTATTCCTGGGCGGCCTATTTGTGTCTGGCCATTGTTACCGTTAATTTCATAGCTGCTTTTAAGGCTGAAAACCCGCAAGAGAAAATGGCCGCTAAATAGCCTGTTTTTCAGCTGGAACTTTATCTTTGTTGGAGTAACCAACAAAACCTTAAATCATGAAAAACTCGTTACGGGCTGTTTGGGCTTTTACAGTTCTGCTATGCACTGTTTCCTGCCAAATGAAATCTCAGGATGAATGGATCTCTTTGTTTAATGGAAAAAAACTGGACGGCTGGGAAGCTATGGAGCATCCGGAGTCTTTTCGGGTGGAGGATGGCGCTATTGTTTGCCAGGGCAAACGGGCACATTTGTTTTACACCGGAGGAGAAGACCACGGCATTTACAAAAATTTTGAGCTGAAAGCCCGCGTAATGACTAAGCCGGGTGCGAATTCCGGCATATTTATTCATTCGAAAAAACAGGAAAAAGGCTGGCCATTAAAAGGCTACGAAGTTCAGGTCAATAACTCGTATCAAGGGGCAGGTGACTTTGTGGAGCTGAAAAAAACGGGAAGCCTTTATGGGATCCGGAATGTGTATTACCCCATGGTTCAGGATGACGAGTGGTTCGATATGACTGTTAAAGTTGTGGAGAACCAGGTGCAGGTTTTTATCAACGGCATTCAGGTGGTCGACTACATTCAGCCCGAAAAACCTTACCGCCCGTACAACGATCAGTACAAAGTGCTGGATCGCGGTTGTTTTGCCTTGCAGGCACATGATCCGAACAGCACCGTTTACTTTAAGGATATTCAGTTAAAAGTACTTCCGGAAGGGGAGAAACAAGTGCCTCCGGCTGATCTGGCATGGGATACGAAGATAACCAAGTTGCACCTGGCAAACTTCCCGGTTATTGATTTTCATGTACACCTAAAGGGTGGGCTGACCATTGAACAGGCGGCTCAAAACTCCATGAAACTGGGCATCAATTATGGTATTGCTCCAAACTGTGGGCTAAAATTTCCGGTTACCGATGATGAATCGCTTTATGCCTACATGGATACCGTTAGCGGAAAGCCCATTTTCAGAGGGATGCAGGCTGAAGGACGCGAATGGGTTACCTTGTTTTCGCCGGAAGCCATTGCCCGTTTCGATTATGTGTTTACCGATGCGATGACCTGGACGGATGATAAAGGCCGAAGGATGCGCCTTTGGATGCCGGAAGAGGTATTTGTGGATGATGAACAGGATTTTATGGAGCAACTGCTCACCCGCATTGAAGCGGTTGTGTCTCAGGAGCCCATCGATATTCATGTTAATCCGACATATTTGCCGGAAGTGCTGGCTGATAAGTATGACGAGTTGTGGACGGACAAACGCATAGACCGGTTCGTAAACGTGCTGGTAGAGCGTGGGGTTGCTTTGGAGATCAACTCACGCTTGAATCTTCCGTCCGAGAAAATTTTGCGGCGTGCGCAAGAAGCCGGGGTGAAATTTACCATGGGAACCAATAATATAACGCCTGACTTTGGGCGACTGGATTACTCGCTCGAAATGGTGGAAAAACTGGGATTAACCTATAAAGATATGTTCATGCCCAAGCCTGCTGGGCAGAAGCCTGTTCAGCTAAAAGGCCTGCCAGCTGAAATAACAGGCTAGAAGTACGACATGTTGGATCGAAACTGTTCGGTAATCCCTTTCAGTTCGATTGCCGACTTGATGAGTTTTACCACATCGTCCGGTTTGAACCTGGACACATTGATGGTTAGATCAAACAATTCTTCGGGATGCTTTTTGTTGATGTAATGTTTACGAAAGGCGTCCCGTTTTTTTTCGGTGTCGTTGATGATCTTAAGTGCATCTTCCACGGAAATGTTTTTGCGGGAGGCTATTTGTTCAATCCGCCATTCGAAGGGAGCCTCCAACCGAATGTGTAAGGAGTGCTCAATGTCTTTAGCGATGATGTGTCCGGCCCGGCCGACTATGATGCAGCAACCATCAACGGCGAATCCCTTAATTACTTCCTTGACGGTTTTCAGAATCATCCGGTCACTTTTATACATTTTGGCATTAAACGCTTCAATAATTTCATCAAAGGTGGAGTGTTGGTCGGGAGTGAATAGCCGGTTGACTTTTCGCGGATCAAGTTCCAGCTGTCGGGCGCTTTCGTGGAGCACCTCTTTACTGATCACCTGCCATTTTTTGCAAATGACAAATTCATTCAAGGCTTCGGCAAGAACTTCGGCAATTTTTACGCCGCCACACCCCACTTGTCTTGAAATGGTAACTACCGGACCTGCAATCTGATGCTTTTCACGTTGACGAGGGGTGAGGTCGCCAAAGCGCTTGTTCATATAATTTAATAAGGAATTTTCCATGACGGTTTGATTTTAAGTGTTTACTTAAGTTTACGGATTCATAATAAATCAGTTATATGTTTGTTAGTACAAAATCAATCCGCATTTTTTTCGTAAATTCTATTGCGTTTTGCCAAAAGTCATACCCAGCCAAGGGAATAGTTAGTACCTTTCCGTTCTAGAAATTAATTGTAAATAGTAACGCTATGTTTAGTCAAGATACGTATAGAGCGAGACGTCAGAAATTAACCGAAAAGATGGGAGACGGGCTGGTTCTTATTTTGGGAAATGCAGACTCGTCAATGAATTACAAAGACAATGTCTATCATTTCAGACAGGACAGTAACTTTCTTTATTTTTTTGGACTCGACATTCAAAATCTGGCCGGGCTTATTGATTTAAATTCCGGAGAAGAGGTTTTATTTGGTGATGATTTTACCATTGATGATATTATCTGGATGGGGCCTCAAGCGAGCATGCAGGAGCAAGCCGCAAAAGTTGGCGTTAAAAAAACGATGCCTTTCAAGCACTTATTCAACTATGTTGGTGATGCTGTTAAGCAAGGGCGGAAGATTCACTTTACGCCTCCATACCGTGGTGAGAATAAGTTAATGCTGTACGAATTGACGGGGATTCCAGCTTCTCAGCAACAAGAGCAAGCATCGCTCGAGTTAATTAAAGCCATTGTTGATTTGCGCTCAGTAAAAGAAGCCGGAGAGATTGCCGAGCTTAAAAAAGCTGCTGCCGCTGGTTATGAAATGCATGTGGCAGCCATGAAAATGGCCATGCCCGGCGTATGGGAACAAACCATCGCGGGCACCATTGAAGGAATTTCGCTGGCCAATGGTAACCCCCCTTCGTTTCCGATTATCTTGTCGCAAAATGGCGAAACCCTGCACAACCATGATCACTCGAACCTGTTGCAGGAAGGTAAGCTGATGTTGGTTGATGCCGGCGCTCAAACCAGTATGTATTATGCATCAGATTTTACCCGTACTTCACCCGTGGGCGGAAAATTTAGCCAGCAACAGCGCGAAGTATATGAGGTTGTTTTAGCGGCCAATAACCAGGCAACTGGCTTGGCAAAACCCGGAGTTAGCTATCTGTCAGTTCACCTGGAAGTGGCAAAAGTGATTGTCTCTGGGCTGAAAGAGCTTGGCCTGATGAAAGGGGACGTTGATACGGCCGTTCAGGCGGGGGCACATGCTTTGTTTATGCCGCATGGACTGGGACATATGATGGGCTTGGATGTGCATGACATGGAAGATCTAGGTCAAATTTATGTTGGTTATGATGACGAAATTCGTCCAAGCAACCAATTTGGAACGGCCTCCTTACGACTTGGCCGAAAACTGCAGCCGGGTTTTGTGATCACCAATGAGCCGGGAATCTATTTTATTCCGGCTTTAATGGATAAATGGAAGACTGAAAAAATAAATACCGACTTCATTAATTTTGATCGTCTGGAAGCCTACCGCAATTTTGGAGGTATTCGTCTGGAAGATGATCTGTTGATTACTGAAAATGGGTGCGAACTGCTTGGTGAACGAATTCCGATAACTCCGGATGAAGTGGAAGCCACGATGAAATAGAGGGTTAAAAAGAAGGATTAAGAAGGCTGCTATTGGGCAGCCTTTCCTTTTAAAATCCGGTGGTAGAAATAGTCGAGTTCATTGCTCATCTCGTCGCGCAAATGGCTGTAGGCGTCCTGCGGATCTGCAAAGTGACGATCAGCCCTATTGGGGTTGGCAAAGGTGAGATGAAGCTTATGCTTATACTGAACCGGTAAGTGATGATATTCCTCCTTGGTTTGTTCCCCCAAAGTGATTAGGTAATCCATGAGGGTGTCCTTAAAAGCTGTTGGAAGCTTCATGTCCTGACTGTCTATCGATAAGCCAATCTCTTGCAGGGCTGTTAAGGCCATCGGATGTATGGTTTGGATCGGTTTTATTCCGGCCGAATAAATGTGAAGATCAGGGGCAATGGATTGAAGAATTGCCTTCGCCATTAAACTTTTACAGGATGATCCTCCGGAACAAATAAAAAGAATTTCCATAGGCTACATATTTCTTCCAGAGTAAGTTATGAAATTTATAGGAATTAGAAAAGCCTTTGTGAACAACTGTTAGCGTTCAAGCCTGTGTTGCTGAGCTGGTTGTGTGTCGGGATTATCAGACAGCGACGATTTTATAAGTCGGTTTTAAGAGCCGTGTTCTCTAAATGGTTTTTTGTATCTTGTGCTGAAGAATATTGATAAAAAGAACATGAAACAGGATTTGCAAACCCGGGAACCTTTTGAGGAAGTTCTTAAAAGTAAGATTGAAATATCTAAAATCGAGTATATTCGGGACATTTTGGCCTCTATGTCTTCCGTCGTTTGTATTCTTAATGTGAGCAATCAAATTGTTTTTTTGAACGACACCCTGCTTAAAAAATATAATTTGGATTTAGAAGAACATGTGCTGGGTGTTCGACCGGGAGAATTGTTCAACTGTGTGAATGCCCAAAACGATACGGGAGGCTGCGGGACCACTGAAAAGTGTGAGTATTGCGGGGCAAAAGCAGCCTTTGACCGGGCCTGGGAAGAAAGGAAAAGGGTTGTTCGTGAGTGCAAGATTGTTTCGAAAAAGGAGGATGAAATCTTTCAGCTTGACCTGGAGGTAACGGCTACCCCAATTGCTTTTGATAAAGAATACCTGATTGTATCCATTAATGATATTACGGATCAGAAAAGAAAAGTCTTGTTGGAGCGTATTTTCTTTCACGATATTATGAATATTGCCGGGAGCCTGAGTGGTGTACTGGGGTTAATGCCAATGCTGGAGGAGGAGGAAAAGCAGGAATACCTTGATATTGCAAATTCACTGACCGAGCAGATTGTGGATGAAATACGAGGTCAGCAACAAATGATAAAAGCTGAATCCGGAGAGCTGATTCCCAACTTTCAATCGATTGATATTGAATCTCTGCTCCGTAAACTTGCAGATCAGATTCGATGCCACAGTGTTTCGAATGAACGGGGAATTGATTTGATAAATGAGGCCAGTGTTGAACGAATTTATTCCGATCATACCTTATTAATTCGGGTTTTGATCAATATGGTGAAAAATGCCATGGAAGCCATTCCTAAAGGAGATCGTATTGTTTTAAAGGCTTTTGATATCCGTGATGGCATTCGTTTTAGTGTTCATAACAACACGTTTATTCCTCATGAAATTCAGATGCAGATTTTTCAACGTTCCTACTCAACCAAGGGGGACAACCGAGGGGTGGGAACCTACAGCATGAAGTTGCTGGGCGAAAAATACCTGAAAGGGAATGTTGGCTTTACCAGTACAGAGGAAGAGGGCACTACTTTCTTTATTGATTTGCCTGTTTCCAGGATTAATGGCAGTGCCTGATGTAGGAATAATTTCTGCAACATTCGGTTGCCGATGAAAAAACGATAAAAAGAAAGCTCGCTGATCAGATTGAATTTTTCATGCTGATCAGCGAGCTTACTTATGTTTTAAATGCTACCAGCTTTGGTAGCTTTTGGGTTATTTACTTGTCGATTGGCTTGGATGCTGCAAACGCTTTGGCTTTCTGCAGGGCAAGGTCAAATCCGGGTAGAATCATGCCGGGCTCCAGCAAGTTTACAATGTCGTTTTTTTCCAGTTCCTGCAGCACCTCTGCACGTACGCCCGAAAGAATTACTTTTGTTTTGATGTGATGAAGGTCGGTAATCACATCTTTCAGGTTGTGTACGCCCGTTGCATCGATGAAAGGAACATGGCGCATGCGAATAATGAGCACATCCGATTTTTGGCCTATCTTTTTCAGCGTAGAGCAATACTGCTTAGCCGAAGCAAAAAAGAAAGGACCACTAACTTCGTAGATGGCAAGCCCGGCCGGCAGGTCTCCATAGTTTTCCAAAACATCGCTGTCAACTTCCAATTCCGTTTTTGTGCCGGCATCTGCCATTCGTTTCATGAAAAGCAAAGCGGAAAGCACCATACCAATTTGAATGGCATAGGTCAGGTCAACCAAAACAGTCAGGAAGAAGGTGACCAGCAGAATTAAAATATCAAAACCTGAGCTTTTCAGAATTGAGGCAAACGAACGCCATTCACTCATATTGTAAGCCACTACAATCAGAATACCAGCGAGGCAGGACATGGGAATCAGTTTGGCCCATTTCCCAACGAACAGCATAATGAGCAGCAAGGTAATGGCATGCACAATACCTGAAACCGGGGTGCGTCCGCCGTTTTTTACGTTTGTGGCCGTACGTGCTATGGCTCCCGTTGCCGGGATACCTCCAAAAACCGGTGTTACAATATTGGCCACGCCCTGGGCAATCAGTTCGGTGTTTGATCGGTGGTTTCCTCCAATCATGCCATCAGCCACTACGGCAGACAAAAGTGACTCAATACCTCCTAATAGGGCGATGGTCAATGCAGGAGCAAGGTAATTGCCCAGTTGGTCAAACTGGATCGAAGGAAAAGCCAGCTGAATGTTGTTGGGAATTTCTCCAAACACCGATTCAATGGTGGTTACCGGAAGCTTGAACAGCTGAACCAAGGCAGTAATCAGAATGATGGCAACGAAGGATCCCGGAATTTTAGTCGTAACTTTCCGAAAGTATACGGTAATCAGAATCGTGACCAAGGTAATGCCAACGGCAAAAGGATTAAATGTGCTTAACTCCGAGAGGTAGCTGCCCCATTTGGGCAGAAAATCGGCTGGCAGATTGGTGATTTCTAAACCCAGTGCATCTTTAATTTGAGTTGTGAAAATAACTACTGCAATACCACTGGTAAAACCAACCACGAGCGGGTGTGGAATAAATTTTAGTAAAGATCCCAGACGCATCAGGCCAAAGAGGATGAGGAAAACGCCGGCCATCATGGTCGAAATCATTAGTCCATCCAAGCCATGTGTCTGAACAATCCCATAAACAATAACAATAAAGGCTCCGGTTGGGCCGCCAATTTGAACGCGACTTCCTCCTAATACGGAAATCAGGAATCCGGCAATAACTGCCGTAACCAATCCTTTTTCAGGAGACACCCCCGAGGCAACCGCAAAGGCAATGGCTAGCGGAAGTGCAACAATACCAACAATAATGCCGGCAAAAATATCTTTCGATAGTTGTTGCTTGCTGTACCCTTGTTTCAATACAGTAAACAACTTTGGATTGAATAAATGTCCCATAAGATTTGTGGTTGAATTTTGAAGCCGCAAAGGTATGGACAATTCGCTGTCGTTATTCTCGGAACCACTTATATTTTGAAAAAATCACAGAAATGGGTCTTTATGCTTACAGATTGAACTAAGGTGAAAAGGGAAAGCTTTCCGGTTGGAAGTGCAGTTTGGGTTAGTCGTTAATGGTTGGTTTTGTGTTTGTTGTATGGGGTGTTCATGCGCACGAAGGCTTTGGACTAATTAATGATCAAGCGTTATTCGGTTTTCACAAAGGTCTTCAAGCGTTACACTTTTGAAATAATTGACAATCTGGTTGTTTAAAGTTACCCAAAATCCTTTGGCACTGCACCCCTGTTTACGATCGCAGGTAAACCCTTTGGCCAAACAGTCAATCACACAAATTCCTGCTTCAAAAGCATTGTGAATATCTAACATGGTAATTTCGGAAGCTGGCCGGGTTAAAATATAACCACTCTTTTTGCCCCGAAGGTTGATGATCAGGCCGGCAGTTTTTAGGCCCCGAATAATCTGATCCAAGTACTTGACTGACAATTCCTGGTTGGCCGCAATGTCTTTTTGCAAAATACCTTCCTGCGATTCGGCTTTTGCAATCTCAAGCATGGTCCGAATCCCATACCTGGTTTTTGTACTAAATCTCAAGGCGTTAGTTTTTTGGTTTTTATGAAAATAAAATCCTAAAACTAATAAATATTTCATCTTTAACCTTGACCAAGCCTAGAAATTTATTGGGAGGATCAATGTTGAAATCCGTTAACTTAATGGTTAGCTCGCCGGTAAGGCACCAATGGTCTCCAAAACAAGCATCCGAATAGGTTTTACAGGTGAATTGGCGGGTGATTCCGTTCATGCTTACGCCAATTGTTTTTTCATCGTAGCCGTTGGCAGCATTAAATGCGATGGATTGCGAGTCAATCTGAATGTCGATGGTGGGGTATTTTTGGGCTTGAATCAGCTTCAAAAAATCCTGCAGCATCATCTTTGAGTCGGCTGTGATCTGATCAGCCGGAATTTCAATCTCGATGACCGAATTGGCTTCATCAAAATTGGCGGGAACCTGGCAGAAATCATCTTCCCGGTACTCCATATGAAAATCATTCACATTGGTTCTTCCCTGAATGTGAACCTGATCAAACATGTAACGGCTGAATGTTTCTTTTTCAGCAGCCATCTGCGCAAAGGCAGCTGTTGTTATCAAGCTAAAAAACAAAGCCAAATATGTCAACCGGATTTTCATCTTTTATTCGTTGTACGCTTACTGGTAAAACAGGACAATTGAGTCAGGCTGGCAGGTAGGTGAGTGGTGCGCGTGCGAAGCGTTTAGAGAGAGGGAAAAGCTGCTCAGAATAAATGCGAGCAGCTTTTTTGTTGGATGATTTCTTAGAAAGAAATGGCTGCTTCTAAAACAAAGCCATTGAATTTTCCTCCAGCGATATCTCCGTGAGCCGGACCATCGTATTCCTGGTTGACATAGTCAAGTTTCATCAATACATTGGGTGTCATGTACCAACCTCCACCTACATTGGTGCGGCTTACATCTGAACCATCGTTGTCGTCAACTTTATTCAGGCGAGTACCCACATAAAAGCTTCCGAAGCGGTAAAGTGCCTGCAAAGCTGTTTGGGTGAAGTGTTGATCGGCTTCATTTCTAATACCTTTCATGTTTTCGTAGATACCAAACACTTCCAACCCGTGAAATTTCACAAATAGGTTGGCCTGGTAGCTGTTCATTTCGCTCTGGCCACTACCTGGGCTCCAGCGTCCTGAGCGGAAGTTGTCATCAGCTCCGGGAAGTGACATCACGTTGTAGTAACGGGCTCCGGCACGGTCTCCATCCCAAAGGTATGATCCGCTGTGGCCTTCGCCTACATGGTAACCCGAAAGGGTGGCACGTACTCTTAAATCTTCATTGATGTCGGTGTCGTATCCAACTTTCCAGTTGAAAACCAGGTCTTCGCCCAAATCGTTGCCACGACCGTAGTTCAGACGACCGTTGTTAGCAGCAACCAAGGCCAGGAAACCATCTTTACGGAACATGACTTCCATTCCGGGATTGGTGGTATACGCATCCATAATCCAGTTGCCCACAAATGGGTTGCTCAATACCGAAGCATTGGTGCTACGGAAGAAATGTGCATCACCGTAATTCGGATTCATAACCCCAACGCGCAGCGTAAGGTATTCCATAACCTTATCGGTAGCTGGTAGGAATGGCATTTTGTCAATGGTTAAGTAACCGCCTTCAACCCAAGCTTCGTTGTGGTGACGAGAAGACAAATACGTACGCAGGAACAGTTGGATCCCTGGTGCCAGATCAGTGGTCAAATTTAAGTTTGCTGTAGGTAAATTGAAATTATTTTTAAGGTCGCTCAGCTCTACCGGCGCCTCGTGGTCCAACATTTGAAGTTGAATCGCGAAATCGCCACCCACCTTCACTTTCACATCGTCAAAATCCTCAGCATTAATCTTTGCAGCTTCGAATTGCTGACCAAAACTTGTTACTGCAATGAATAGACTTGCAATAATGACTGTAATTTTCCTCATAATTGATTGTTAAATTTAAAATATTACGCTCTCTCTGCTACTCGTTATAAACTAACTTGTATTCTACCTTAATTTCATCTCCTGTTTTGATGGTGCCCATCATGGCTACTGGCGGCTCAACGCCAAAGTCTGACATTTTTAAATCAAGAACGCCTTGAACAGTAATTGTCCCATTGGCCGAGCTAAACTCAAAATCATCGGTTACCTTTTGCGTTTTTCCGGCAATGGTTAGTTCCAACACCACCGACCCGCTGTTTCCGTTTTGGGTTACTTGGTTTACCTTGGCTTTTATTTGCGGAAAATCATCTTCCTTCAGAGCCTCATAGGTCTTTTTGTTCATCAGGCTTCTTTCACTTTTGATGGACTTGACATCCAGCACAAAGTGTCCACCTGTCAATTGATCCAAGGCTTGGCTTTCCTGAAGCGTAATTGCTCCCTGCAGGTTCTCAACAGTCATTTCCCAGTCATGAATTGTTGAGGTCCCTTTTACCAGCATTGAACTATTTTTTGAATCCAGTTGATACTGAATTTGAGCAGTTGCAGTGTAATTGGCAACTAAAAGAAGCACCGTTAAGGTGCTGAACATTAAACTTCTAATCATTCTTTTCATGTTATCCTACCTTTCCTACTGAATTAGTAGTGCAAACATAAAAACATTTTATAATCCTGCCAATGACAGGATTAATGATCGGTTTAATTTAGAATAAGATAAAAAGGTCTTATTTTTACAACTTTATAGAAAACAGCGTGGTAGTATTGCCGCAAAATCGTTTTATGTAACAATAATAGTTAAGAAATATTTTCCAATATGTCAACTAAATGGTCCCAGAACTTGGTGACAGTATGGATATTGATGCGCTCGTCGGGGGAGTGGGCACCCAAAATTGTAGGTCCAATTGAGACCATATCCAGTTCAGGGTATTTTTCCAGAAAGAGGCCGCATTCGAGTCCGGCATGAATGGAGCGAACAACGGGCTTTTTGCCAAATAGCTTGACATAGGAATCAACGGCAACTTTCAGAATTTTACTGGATGGGTTGGGCGTCCAGCCCGGATAGCCGTCTGAGTTTTTGACTTGGGCACCTGCCAGCTCGAAAACCGAGCGAACCATTTCGGAGGCGTAGTACTTCCGGCTTTCAATTTCACTTCGCTGGCTGGTTGTTATCAATACCTGGTTCGTGTCCACAAGTTTAACCGAAGCCAGGTTAGTTGATGTTTCCACCATATCTTTCATTCGGGTACTCATTTCCAGTACTCCGTGCGGACAGGCATACAGCAGGCTGAGCAAATTCTCCTGGCTGGCTTGCGTAAATACCTGCTCAGGCACAATGGTGGAGTTGTGATCAACCACCAGGTTGGGTTCCGTCCGTTCAAACTCAAATTCAACATCGGCTGAAAACATATTGAGTTCAGCTACCAGTTGTTCTTTCTGAACATGGGGAACAATAACCGTTGCAGAGGCTTCGCGGGCAATGGCGTTGCGCAGGTTGCCTCCTTCGAAATCGGTCAGGCGTACGCCATATTTGCGAATGGCCTGCCACAGAAAACGGGTCAGGAGCTTAATTGCATTGCCCCGTCCTTTGTGAATATCATCGCCCGAATGTCCGCCTCTCAGGCCTTTAACCAAAATTTTTAAGGCGAAGGATTTTCCGGGTGTTTTTTCTTTTTCAATGCTCAGGGTTCCCAAGGTGTCAATACCTCCGGCACAGCCGATAAACAGCTCGCCGTCGTCTTCCGAATCCAGATTGATTAGGATTTTGCCTGTTAAAAAGCCTGGCTCTAAGGCAAAAGCACCGCTTAATCCGGTTTCTTCATCAACCGTAATCAGACATTCCAGCGGGCCATGTGAAATGGTGGTCGAGCTTAACAAAGCCATTTGGGCGGCAATGCCAATTCCATCGTCGGCTCCCAGGGTTGTACCCTGTGCTTTTACCCATTCACCATCGACTACCGGTACAATCGCATCGGTGTCAAAATTGAAAATCGTGTCACTGTTCTTTTCACAAACCATATCCATGTGCGCTTGTAAAATAACGGTTGGAACCTGCTCTTTACCGGGTGTGGCTGGTTTGCGAATCAGTACATTGCCAATGGTGTCCGTCTGGGCTTCCAGGCCTTGCTTTTGGGCAAAGTCAAGCAAAAAGGCTCTGATTTTTTCTTCTTTTTTTGACGGACGAGGAACCTGGCAAATAGCCTCAAAGTAATTCCAGACAGGTTGTGGGTGCAGATTTTCCAATTTTTTCATAACTCGCGATATTTACAGCGGAAAACGTTTTTCCAATTTTGAAACAGGCTCCAAAGTTAATGGATAATTAGGAACCTTATTTCTGAAAACATAATTTTTTGAAAGATGTTGACGGAAATTGGCGAAACCTGATTTTTGTTTGCTTCGTAGCTTTTTATTAACGCTTATTTTGCCCAAAATTCAGTTTATGGAATCTATTCGTGAAATCTATCGTATCGGACACGGTCCTTCCAGCAGTCATACCATGGGACCCCGAATTGCAGCTGAGCAATTTCTGACTGCGAACCCGGAGGCCGTAAAATTTAAATGTACCCTTTACGGAAGTTTGGCAGCTACCGGTAAAGGACACTTGACAGACTTTGCCGTAGATGAGGTGTTTAAACGTTTCCCTTTGGAAATTCTTTGGGAGCCCGACACCTTTCTTCCGTTTCATCCCAATGCCATGAAATTTGAAGCCTGTAGTGAGGACGGACAAAAGCTTCAGGAAAAAATTTATTACAGTGTTGGAGGCGGTGCTGTGTTGGAAGAAGGGGAACAGAAGGAAACGAAGAGGGTTTATGAATTATCGAATCTTGAAGATATTTTAAGTTGGTGCCATACCCACAAAAAACAACTTTGGGAATACGTTGAATTTAATGAAGGACCTCAAATTTGGAAATACCTGGAACAGGTTTGGAAAACCATGAACGAGGCCATTAAACGGGGCATGAAACAAGAGGGAACTTTGCCCGGAGGCTTGCATCTGCCGCGCAAATCAGCGATGTTTAAGCAGAAAGCCGAGCATTTTACCGGACCGTTTAAGAAGCGCTCGCAATTGTTTGCCTATGCCTTGGCGGTATCGGAAGAAAATGCCAGCGGTGGGCTGATTGTTACCGCACCTACTTGTGGTGCAAGCGGTGTTGTTCCCGCTGTATTGAAGTATTATAAGAAAGTTTACAAAATAGATCTGAAACACATTTTGCGTGCTTTGGCTACGGCCGGGTTGATTGGCAATTTGGTGAAACACAACGCCTCTATTTCGGGTGCCGAAGTGGGCTGCCAGGGCGAAGTAGGAACTGCCTGTGCCATGGCGTCGGCGGCAGCAACCCAGCTGATGGGAGGTACTGTAAAACAGGTTGAGTATGCGGCTGAAATGGGATTGGAGCACCATCTGGGACTGACCTGTGATCCGGTTGCCGGCCTGGTCCAGATTCCTTGTATTGAGCGCAATGCCATGGCTGCTGAGCGTTCGCTGGCACACAATACCTATGCCTTGATGAGCGATGGAGAGCATCGGATTAGTTTTGATGAAGTGGTGGAAACCATGTATCAAACCGGCAAAGATTTGTCGAACCACTACAAAGAAACCAGTAAAGGTGGGTTGGCACGTTACCAGGCCCTTCCGAAATACTAGGACAAAAAAGAAGACCAATCACTTCCGGCCATTAGGCTGAAGTGATTGGTCTTCCTGATTATTAAGGTTTGCCCCTGATTGGACAGAATACCGAAACAGGCTTAGTTGTATTTTCTGAAATAGGCGTTTAGGCGGTCGGTGAGCCGGGCATAAATGGGCCTTGTAAATTCGATGAACAGATCTTGCGGGGCTGGTGGCGGAACCGCTTTATTGTTCAGAATTCGAACTTGCTCTTTGGTTAGCACACCTTCATCACCAACAAATATTCCGTATTGATTTCGCCATAAAAACTCTCCCGGCACTTCTTCACTCAGAATCAACTTCCGGCTTTGGAACTCTTCAATTTTGACATTCAGCAAGCCTTGAGACATCACTTCATCACTGATGATTTTGATTTTTCCTCGCAAACGTTCCTGGCGTTTTTCAATACGGGTGGAGTCGCGGCCCACTTTTACTTCAACTTCACGCTCAACAATACGATCAAGGTTTTCCTGCTTTTCGAAGTGTTGCGGTTGGCCGATAAAAAAGTCATAAAACTCCATCCGTACAACCATGTCCGGGTAGTCAAGCTGTTGTCTATCTGCTTCGTCGGGCGTGTAAAAGGCCACAAAGCTGGATCTGGGGTAGAGCTGTTTCATTCGGTTGATAACTTGCTCGTAAAAGAATTCAGCCGAGAGTTCATATTTCCGCAGCGGAAAGGCAATCGATTCGAGAATAACATGAATGGTTGCCCGGTCTTTGGCCAGGTACATCTTATCCAGAACATCTTTATAAGAGGGCACCAGTTGGTCGGCCTGGGCGAAATGGTAATACGCATCCTTGGCATCTTCGCGTGTTGGCCTGGACAGGCTCATAAGTCCGGCCTGGTATCGTTCTTCGGCGGCCCGGTTGGTAGCCTCGCTCAACTCGGAGGTGTAAACTTTGGGCGAAGAAACAATTTTTCGCGCGGCAGGGATTCTGCGAATCAGGTTGCTCAGATGATTCACCCGGTTCATTACCTGGAGTGTCTTGCCCCATTTAAACGGATCGTTTCCACTCAGGATATGATCAATTTCTTCCTGGTAATAATCCATGGCCATGGAATAGCCGTTACGCACCACGCTTTGGGCTTTTTTATTGTCCGGATCACTACTCAGCCGGTTTACCGCTTTTTCAATTGCTTCGCTGTAATTTCCGCGGTCAAGTGCTTTTTTCCCCGACGAGCAGGCGCCAAGCAAAAACAAAACCACAATCAAGTACCCCCAGTTTTTCATCCACATAGTTTTTTATTTTCAATGGTAACCGATGCTACGCCTATCGAACTTTCAAGCTGAAAAAGCTTAATTCACCGTTCAATATTTCAGTTCGTTTCATTCGGTTGAAGTTGATTTTATTGAATTTTGTCAAAAATAACTTTTTTTTCTGTCCGTACTCCTTTTTGTGTTATAGGGTATAAGCCAGCTTTACCCCTTGGATGGAACCTGACCGAAAAGGGACCAGCGCAACACGTGTGTTTTTATTGTACTTTTCACTAACCAGATTCCCCACAAGAATCCCGAGTACTACACCACCTGCGACATCGCTTAGCCAATGGCGGTTGTCGTAAATTCGAGAAAGGCCGGCAGCTGTGGCAATCGAATACGAAATGATGGGGATGGCTGGGGTATCGGCATATTGGTTGGCTATAACCGATGCAACAGCAAAGGCGGCCGTCGTGTGTCCGGATGGAAAGCCGGTGCCTTCGAGGGGACCGTTAAACTCAAAAGGATCGGCTCCGGTATCGGGGCGGGCCCGGCCAATCAGGCGCTTGGGAATTTGCACAAAGAGACTGGCTAATAAGAAACTTTCACCGGCCAGCAGTGCTGTCGACTGGCTTTTGCTGTTGCCGGCCAGCAGGCCGTGAGCCATAAACCCACCAATAACGGCCAAGGCATATTCTTCGCCCAGCGGTTCCAGAAAATTGGCTGTTATTCGCTCACCCGATTTGCCGGCCTGGGTGTGCCAATCCTGAAAAGCGTCCTGTACAGGCTGGTCGACTAATGTGAGCGCAGCTAATGAAGCTGTCAATACGCCGGCGGTTGTCCAGTCGCGGCTATCCCATCGGGCCGGAGCAGTGACCAGTTTTTTGGTGTCGCGCCATCCTTTTTGAATGAATTGCCGGTTTAGCTTGAGGGTGTCAATTTGCGCCGATAATACGACGGGTAATGCAATTAAGACAATGAGCAGGTTCTTTTTTAGCATAAATGTTATTGATTTTTCAGTTGCAATGATCACAACTTTTCCTTTAGGAAACAAATTAAAATTCACCATCGAAATTTAAATTTTCTTGAAGAATAGGGATACCTTTAGCCGCTAAAACAGAGGTTATGCTTGAAATGGCGAATTACGATAAAACTTATCGGCAGGTTGATTTTTCGACAGAAATGCTTGCCGGAAAAGAATTTGATGAATGTCAGTTTATCAATTGCTTGTTTACCGGCTGTGACTTGTCGGAAACCGAGTTTTTGAATTGTAGTTTTGAAGATTGCACGATGATGATGCTTAAGCTGAATGGTACCGGGATGAAAGAGGTTCGGATGAAAGGATGTAAACTGACCGGTTTTGATTTTAGCTTGTGCAACGATTTTTTGTTTCAGGTCGACTTCATCTCTTGCCAACTGGATTATGCGCTGTTTACCGGAAAGAAAATGCGCAAGACACGTTTTTCCGGCTGTTCCGTTATTCAGGCTGACTTTTCGGAGTGTGATTTGACAGAAGCGGTTTTTGATGATTGTGTGCTTACGGGAACCACTTTTTACCGAACCCTGTTGGAGAAAGCTGATTTTCGGACGGCAACCGATTTTTCGTTCGACCCGGATGAAAACCGACTGAAAAAGGCCCGGTTCTCCTTAGAAGGCTTACCAGGTTTGTTACAAAAGTATAACATTCAGATTGAATCTTAATCGAAAGGTTGTTTTGAGGTGAAGGTCGTTTCCCTCAAGCCAAAGGTTGTGCAATAAAAAATCCGTTCCTGTTGTGTTGCAGGAACGGATTTTTTTGGCTCAATCAGGATGGAAATCCTTCGCGAAGCTTAATATTTTTGCAGGGTGATTACTTCCTGTTGATCACCTTTTGGCAACGAAATCTTTAATTCGCTTGCTGTCAGGTTGGCCAAACCTCGAACGTTTTCTCCGGCAGTTGTTGTCCATTCCAGCGTATAAACATCGCCCAGGCCGGAAGGCGACAAGGTGCCAATGGTTTGCAGGTTTTGATAGCCAAGTAGCTCCCCATTGAGCAAAATCAGTTGCTTTCGGCCAGCATCAGCATCTACCAGGTCAATAAAATAGGAGTAATTGTAGAAGAGGTTGGCTGGTTTGTACAACGCTTGCGGATTGGTTGCCTGAGCCTGAACTGTTGGAGCCGGAGCAGCCTCAGGTGCGGCCTGCTCAACCTGTTGTGCCGGAGTTGGAGCCGGAGCAACTGCCACTTGTGGGCTTGCATTCGGGTTGACGGGCAATTGGTTTAAATCCTTGAATGCTTCGGCGATAGCCTCGGCATAGCCTTTTTGAAAGTCCTTTGAGCGTCCGGTTCCTTCCTGCGACCAAACCACCCGGTTGCGGCAGTCTTTCAGTTCAACTTTCAGCTTATTCTTAAACATGTTGTTTATTTTTATCAGGTTGACCGTTAGAACATCGCAAAACTCATCATTGCTCAACTCGGCCTGAAACGTGTTTTCAATCGACTTGGCATTCAATTCATTTTGAATGGACGAGCTGAGCCCGTAAGGATTTAGCCCATTGGCAAAGTCGGGAAACTGCGTTGGAATAATGACATATTTATAAGGTGTTTGGGAATAAGCCAGCACACTAAGAACCAGCAATCCGGTAAGGAGGATAAGTTTTCGCATGATTTAATATTTTCTCAGATTTTCTGACCAAACTTACAAAATTTTCTTGGTCAAGCTGATTTCAATTCTGGTTTTTATTGAGGCTTTTGGGGCACGTTTTTTCAACGTGAGACAATCGCACAACCAATGCTAATGGTTGGTATCCCTTGCTTTTAGAAACGGAAAAAGACCAGCTGACAGACTGGTCTTTTCATTGAATTGGCAAGGTGTGCTTAATTATTTTTTACAGAGAACTTGTAAATCGTTGTTGAATTCAGCGTATCACCGGGCTCCAAAACCGTATTTGGGAAATTGGGGTGATTGGGTGAATCGGGGTAATGCTGGGTTTCCAGGCACAAACCATAACGATGCTCGTAAGTTTTTCCGCTGCGTCCGGTTAAGGTGCCATTTAGGAAGTTGCCGGTGTAAAACTGAACGGCAGGTTCAGTGGTGAAAACTTCCATGTAGCGACCTGACTTGGGCTCGTAAACGCTGGCGCAGAACGTTAGTTCGTTTGCTTCCTGATCCTTATTCAAAATGTAGTTATGGTCGTATCCTCCGGCAACAGCCAACGCAGGCATGTCCGAGTCGATGCGTTCGCCAACAGCATGGGGTGTTGAGAAATCCATATCGGTTCCTTTAATCGAAACAATTTTGCCGGTTGGAATCAGCTCATTATTCAGAACTTCGGTTGTTGAATCGGCATCAATCACAACAATGTGATCCAGAATATCGCCATTGCCTTCTCCTTTTAGGTTGAAGTACACGTGATTGGTCAGGTTAAACGGACAGGCTTTGTCAGTTGTGGCCTGGTAGTCAATTTTCAGTTCGTTTTTGTCGGTTAAGGTGTAGGTTACCGTAACCTCCTTGTTGCCGGGAAAGCCGGAAGCTCCGTCCGGGCTGATCAAGGTCATGGCCACTGCCGGTCCGTCAGCGGTTTTCAGTTCCTTGGCTTCATAAACCTGGCGGTAAAAACTTTGAGTTCCGGAATGTAGGTTGGCTTTGTGGTTATTCACTTCCAGCTTGTACACTTCACCGTTTAGCTCAAACTGAGCATTGGCAATACGATTGGCATAAGGCCCTACAACTGCACCTTGTCCGGCATCCTGGGTTTGGTACTCAGCAATGGATTTGAAGCCTAAGGCAACATCAGTCAGCTTGCCCTCACGGTCGGGAACCAGTATGGAAACAATTTTTGCCCCATAATTGGTTAAGGTCACTTTCATCCCATGGGCATTTTCCAAGGTGTATAACGTTGTTGTTTTGCCATCAATGGTACTTTCAAAATCAGCTTTGGCATACAAAGCATCTTCCTTTTTTTGAGCGGGTTGTTGACAAGCAATTCCTGCGATCAGGAATAGAAATGCGAGTTTTTTCATTGGTTTATTCATTTTGATTAAAGCTAGTTATTATTTCATAAAGGTTGTTAATACTTTTATTGGGTCAAACAAATTTATATAAATTTGCGTTGTAAGTACAGATGACAAAGAAAATTCTTCATATTACAATGTTAGTGATTATGATGGTATCCACCTTAGGATTTACCATCACAAAACACTATTGTGGTGAAGATTTAGTTGATACGTCTGTTTCAGGCAATGTAGAAACCTGCTGCGATATGGAAGAAGGAGACTGCTGCCACAATGAAGCGCAAACCTATCAATTGGATCAGGACTATACGCCTGCCGTGGTGATTAGTCATGTTGATTACATTGCGTTTGTCATTTTTGAAATTCCCCGGTTTGTCATTGAATTACTGGGAGAAACAACTCAATTTTTGAATGTCGCCACCAAGGGAGAGTCGCCTCCCTTCAAAAGGGTGCTCCACTTCCTTTCTGATATTCAGGTTTACCGTTTATGATTTTTTGATTGCCCCGATTTCATTGGGATGAAATCGGATGTGGTAGGCTGTATGCTCGTTGCATATAGTGCTACTTTTTGTCATTTATAGCAATCAAAAAAAAAATCATAAAGTTGAGACGGTATGCTGAATAAATTTATTCGTTTCTTTTTAGAAAACAAGCTGGTAACCTTCCTGTTGCTCCTGGTTCTAGTGGGCTGGGGAATGGTTAACTCACCTTTTCGATGGGACATTGGTATTTTGCCCAATGATCCTGTTCCGGTTGATGCCATCCCCGATATTGGGGAAAACCAGCAAATTGTATATACCGAATGGCCTGGCCGTTCGCCACAGGATATTGAAGACCAAATTTCTTATCCGCTGACCACATCGCTTTTGGGAATTCCCGGAGTGAAAACCATTCGAAGTAATTCCATTTTTGGCTTATCCAGTATTTACATCATTTTTGATGAAGATGTTGAGTTTTACTGGAGCCGCACGCGAATTTTAGAGAAGCTGAATTCGCTGCCACCAGGCACTTTGCCGGCAGATGCTACACCTGCCTTGGGGCCTGATGCTACAGCGCTGGGCCAAATTTACTGGTACACCCTTGAGGGACGCGACAAAGATGGAAATCCGGCGGGAGGTTGGGATCCGCACGAATTGCGAACCATTCAGGATTTTCATGTACGTTATGCATTAACGGCTGCCAAAGGGGTGGCCGAGGTCGCTTCCATTGGAGGATTTGTAAAAGAGTACCAGGTAGATATTGATCCGGCTGCGATGAAAGCTTATGGGGTGACCATTGCGCAGATTATGACTGCCGTGAAAAGCAGCAACCTGGATATTGGTGCCCGAACCCTGGAGTTTAACCGCGCCGAATATTTGATTCGGGCCCTAGGATACATCAAAAATCTGGGCGATTTGGAGGAAAGCGTGGTGGCTGTGCGCGATCATGTCCCGGTTCGGTTGAAGGATGTCGCCAAAATCAACTTTGGGCCGGCCACACGCCGTGGCGGACTGGATAAAGGCGGCGCCGAAGCTGTTGGTGGGGTAGTGGTAGCCCGTTATGGAGCCAACCCATTAGAAGCCATCGAGCATCTTAAAGAAAAAATTGCGGAAATAAGCCCGGGGCTACCTTCGAAAACGCTGGACGATGGTACTGTTTCGAAAGTGACAGTGGTGCCGTTTTACGACCGCACTGGTCTGATTAAAGAAACCTTGGGAACGCTGGAAGAGGCCTTGTCGTTGGAGATTCTGATCAGTATCATCGTGGTCATAGTGTTGGTGCTGAACCTGCGGGCATCGTTGTTAATTTCCAGCTTGTTGCCCATTGGTGTGCTAATCACCTTTATTACCATGCGACAGTTTGGCGTGGATGCCAATATTGTTGCGCTTTCAGGTATTGCTATTGCCATTGGTGTGATGGTTGACGTGGGAGTGGTCTTTTCCGAAAATATTATTCGGCATATTGAGCTGCCCGAAAATGTTGGAAAGAAAGGAAAACAACTTTTGCAGGTCGTTTATGAAGGAACGACCGAGGTGGCTGGTGCAGTAATGACGGCTTTGCTGACGACCATTATCAGTTTCTTGCCGGTGTTTGCTATGGAAGCGGCTGAAGGAAAACTGTTCCGTCCGCTGGCTTTTACCAAAACCTTTGCCATGCTGGCTGCCTTGTTGATCGGGCTGGTGCTCATTCCAACCTTTGCCCATGTGGTTTTTTCGATCAAATATGATAAAAGTCGATCCAAAAAACTCTGGAGTGGCTTGTTGGTGTTGGCAGGTATTGTCCTGGCAGTGTGGTCGGGAAACTACATTGCTTTATCGCTGACGGCTTTTGGAATCAATGGTTGGTTGGCTGATCGGTGGCCGGCCCACCGCCAGCAGTGGGTGAACTACATCAATGTGGGAATCACGCTGGCTGTGGTTGTTTTTTTCCTGACCAAAGCCTGGATGCCTCTGGGGGCACAAAACTCCCTGTTGGTCAACTTCCTCTTCGTCATTTTAATCGTGGGAACCATCCTTGGATTCTTGATGCTTGTTGTGCGTTTTTACCCTCAGATTCTGAAATGGTGTTTGAATCACAAGTGGGCCTTTTTGAGTGTTCCCATTTTGATTATTCTATTCGGAATCACAGCCTGGCAAGGGGTTGACAAGCTGTATGGCTTTATGCCCAAATTTGTGAAGGAAACCAAGCTATGGGCTTCTGCAAGTGAGAAGTTTCCCGGTATTGGAAAAGAGTTTATGCCTACCCTGGATGAAGGTTCTTTCTTGCTGATGCCCACAACCATGCCGCACTCAGGTATTGAGGAAAACCTGGAAGTGATTCGCTTGCTGGATAAAAAAGTGAATGCGATACCGGAGGTTGAAATGGTGGTTGGTAAATGGGGCCGGGTGAACTCCGCGCTTGATCCGGCACCGGTTTCGATGTATGAAAATGTCATCAATTACAAACCGGAATACATGCTGAATGAAGACGGCCACCGCATGCGCTTTAAAGTCAATAAAGAAGGGGCTTTTGTGCTGAAAGATGGCAGTACCTATAATCGGGCCGATGAAGGTTTCCGCCTGATTGAACAAGAAAGACTGGTGGAGGATAAAAATGGCGAATACTTCCGGCAGTGGCGCGATGAAATTCACTCACCTGATGATATTTGGGATGAAATTTTACAGAAGGCAACCATTCCCGGTCTGACCTCAGCGCCCAAGCTGCAGCCTATTCAAACACGGTTGGTGATGTTGCAAACCGGTATGCGTGCTCCGATGGGGATTAAAGTGTTTGGACCCGATTTGGAGAGCATTGAAAAAGTGGGACTGCAACTGGAAACGGAGCTTCAGCATGTGGAAGGGGTCGAGCCCATGTCGGTGTTTGCTGACCGAGTGGTTGGAAAACCATATCTCGAACTGAACATCAAGCGTAAGGCGCTGGCCCGTTACGGCCTGACTGTGGAAAGCCTGCAGGCGGTGATTGGAAGTGCCATCGGAGGCATGCAGCTGACCACCACCGTGGAAGGAAGGGAACGGTTTCCGGTTCGGTTGCGCTATGCCCGCGAATTTCGGGATAACCCCGAAGACCTGCAGTCCATTTTGATTCCGACGCCTTCGGGCATGCAAATTCCGCTGGCCGAACTGGTGGACATGCAATATACCCGGGGACCCCAGATGATTAAGAGTGAAAATACGTTCCTGGTAGGCTATGTCATTTTCGACAAAAAGGAAGGCTATGCCGAAGTTGATGTTGTTGAAAATGCTCAGGCTTATCTGAATGAAAAACTGGAAGATGGCTCGTTTGTGTTGCCGGCCGGTATGAGCTATGTATTCACCGGAAACTACGAAAACCAGATTCGGGCAACAAATCGCCTACTTATTGTGATTCCGATTTCTCTGATTGTGATTTTCCTGATCCTGTACTTTCAGTTTCGCTCTGTAACCTCAACCACCCTGATTTTTTCAGGAATACTGGTTGCGCTTTCAGGTGGCTTTATCATGATCTGGCTGTACGGACAACCTTGGTTTATGAATGGAACCTTGGCGGGGCACAACCTGCGTGATCTGTTTCAGGTGGGAACGATTAACCTGAGTGTGGCCGTTTGGGTGGGCTTTATTGCCCTGTTTGGCGTTGCCACCGATGATGGGGTGCTGATCAGCACTTACCTCAATCAGCTTCGGGAAAAACATACTCCGCAAAGCATCAGCGAAGTGCGGGCCATGGTGTTGGAAGCCGGTTCCAAGCGGGTGCGTCCGGCTATGATGACCACGGCTACGACACTGATTGCACTGATTCCGGTGCTTACCTCAACCGGGAAAGGTTCAGATATTATGGTGCCTATGGCCATCCCCTTGTTTGGAGGAATGACCATTGAGGTGCTGACCATGTTTGTGGTGCCGGTTTTATACAGTATGTGGCAGGAAAAACAGGTGAAAAACCGGACTAAAAAATTAGAATCATGAAACAGAATCCTTTTATAAAATATTTAACCGGGATGTTATTGTTGCTGCTTCTTAGCATGGGGGCGGGAGCACAGGAACAGCTGAATACTTACCTGGTGCGGGCAGCAGAAAACAACCCGAACCTGCAAGCCCGGTTTTACGACTATATGGCAGCCTTGGAGCAAGTGCCCCAGGTGAAAGCTTTACCCGATCCGCAGGTGGCTTTTCCATCGTTCATGCTGCCGGCCGGAGCACGCGTTGGTGTTCAGCAATACAAGTTCTCGGCCACACAAATGTTTCCGTGGTTTGGAACCCTGAAAGCCAGGGAAAATGTGGCCGTACAACAGGCCAAGGTGAAGTATGAGCTTTTTGAGGAAACCAAGTCAGCCTTGTTTAATGACGTTCGTGCGACCTATTACAATTTCTATTTCAACGAAAAGGCCATTCGTATCATTCAGGATAACCTGCTTGTGCTGGAGCGTTTTCGGCGAATGGCAGCCATCAAGGTCGAAGCCGGAATGGTGTCGGCCGTGGATCAGTACCGGCTTGAAATGGAAACGGGGGATCTGGAGAATGAACTGGCTTTGCTGAAAGACCAACGGCAGGTGTTGCAGGTTCAGTTTAATAAGCTGTTGAATGACGATCGCAATCAGCCTATTGATTTGCCGGATGAACTTTGGGAAACCGAAATGGCCCTAAGCAAGACGGCAGCGCTGGATAGTATTCTGAATCAGAATCACCAGCTGCTTAGCCTGGACTTACAACAAGAAGCCTTACGCTTTAAGAAGGAGCTGGCTGAAAAGTCGGGCAAACCCACCTTTTCGCTCGGTATTGATTATTCCATTGTTGAAAAAGGAGCAATGCAGCCCAAAGGGACTGATTCGTTTATGTTTCCGAAGCTTGGCCTGACAATACCACTTTACCGTAGTAAGTACAAGGCGATGGTGCAGCAGGTAGTGTATGAAGAAACGGCGAATGCTTTTGAAAAGCAAAGTTTGTCGAACAGCCTGGAAAGCTTGTTTGAAATTGCCTGGAAAGAGTACCTGGATGCGAAGCGTCGAAAAGCTTTGTATCTGAGTCAGACCGAGCTGGCCGAGAATTCCCTGAGTATTCTGGAAACTGAATACGCCTCCAGCAGTCAGAATTTTGAAGAGATTTTGAGAATGGACCGGAAGCTGCTGGAATATGCCCTGGAACTGGAAAAAGCCAAAACCGATCAACAGGCGGCTATTTCCATGATTCATTATTTGATGGGGAATTAATCGGGAGGTTCAATTAACGTTTTAGACTATCAGAATATATTGTGATGAAAAAATTTAATCAATACATACAAGAAAACTATAAGTTCCTGCTTGGAGCTTTAGTGGTTGGCCTGTTTTTGGGCTGGGTGTTCTTTCATTCTTCAGCCGAAACAGCAAGTTCAAAGTCACTGACTGAAGGCCATGAAGGGCATGATCATGAATCGGATGATCCAACAACTTGGACCTGTTCCATGCACCCGCAGATTCAACAGGAGAAACCGGGCGATTGCCCCATCTGCGGGATGGACCTTATTCCGCTGGCTTCGATGAATGCCGGTGGGGAAGATATTGACCCCAATGAAATTCAGCTGAGTGAATCGGCTGCCAGTCTGGCCAATGTGCAAACCAGCCGTGTGGTAAAAGCCATTCCGAAGAAAACCATTCACATGCAAGGAAAGGTTGAGGCGGATGAGCGCAAGGTCTCCGAACTGACGGCCCGGTTTGGCGGGCGCATTGAAAAATTGTTTGTCAATTTTACCGGGCAGCAAGTGCGCCAAGGTGAGAAGTTGGCTACCATTTATTCTCCGGAATTGCTGGCTGCCCAGCGCGAACTAATGGAAGCCATGAGCTACCGGGAAACGCGTCCGGGACTGTACCGGGCTGCCCGGAATAAGCTGAAGTTGTGGGACCTTACGGATGCGCAGATCGATACGATTGAGGCCTCTAAAACACCGCAGCAGTATTTTGATGTGCTGTCGCCCATTTCGGGCACGGTGAATAGTCGCAATGTGGCTATTGGCGATTACGTGAAAGAAGGACAGCAATTGTTTAAGCTGATCGACTTAAGTAAGCTTTGGGTGATGTTTGATGCTTACGAAAATGACCTGCCCTGGATTAAAGCAGGCGATGAAATGGAGTATACCATTCAGGCTTTGCCTGGTGAAACCTTTACCGGTAAGGTCCGCTACATCGACCCTTTTATTGATCCAACAACGCGTGTGGCAAAGGTTCGTCTGGAGTTGAACAATACACAACAAAAGGTGAAACCCGGCATGTTTAGTTCCGGCGTATTGGAATCTTCGATCGCCAACGAAGCTCAATTGCTGGTTCCTAAATCCGCTATTTTATGGACCGGGAAACGGGCCGTGGTGTATGTGAAAGTGCCGAACCGCGAAACGCCCTCCTTCCTTTACCGCGAAATTGTGTTGGGACCGGTTGCCGGCGACAGCTATGTGGTTGCCGACGGACTGCATGAGGGCGAGGAAATTGCCACCAATGGCGTCTTCAAGATTGATGCCTCCGCTCAGCTTCGTGGCTTGCAAAGCATGATGAATCCGGATGGAGGAATGGGATCAACAGGCCATCAGCACGGTGATATGAACATGGGAGCAAACGCACAAGGTGAACATGCTCAGTTTAAAGCTGCCGGTAATTGCGAAATGTGCAAAGACCGCATTGAAAAAGCGGCACTAGCAGTTAATGGCGTTTTCAGTGCGCATTGGGATGCGGAGCAACAACTGGTCCACTTGCAATACGATTCGAAGAAAACCAATCCGGAGAAGGTGCAGCAGGCCATTGCCAATGCAGGACACGACACCGAAAAATTCAAAGCACCGGATTCGGTATATAATGAACTGCCGGAATGCTGCTTGTTTGATCGGCTGTCTTATACTGCTCAGGCAACTACGTCGGCTAAGGAAGAGCATGCTCATTTTAAGGCTTCGGGTAATTGCGAGATGTGCAAAGACCGGATTGAAAAAGCGGCTTTAGCTGTTGGCGGGGTTTCAAGTGCCCAGTGGAATGCGGAAGAACAAATGATCCATTTGCAGTACGACCCGAAGAAAACGAGTCCGGATAAAGTGCAGTTAGCCATTGCCAAAGCTGGTCATGATACCGAAGAGTACAAGGCACCAGATGCGGTTTATAACGATTTGCCGGAATGCTGCTTGTACCGCGAGGAATAGAATAAAAAGTTTCGGAATCAGGACGTGCCGGATGCTACAACTAAGCCGGGTGCAATACGTCTTGATTCCGAAACGAACCGGAGCCTCTCATGGGAGTCGAACCCACGACCTGCTCATTACGAGTGAGCTGCTCTACCACTGAGCTAAAGAGGCTTAGTGATGTAAAATTAATTGATTCTTACAAGAAAAAGAGAAATAGTAACCCTAAAAAAGAAGTACGATGAAAACAAAAGTGATGATGCTGGCTATCCTGATGATGATGGGTGCCGGAACCGTTTTAGCCCAAAACAAGAGTGAAAAGTTTAAAGTAAAAGGAAACTGCGGCATGTGCGAAAAGCGCATTGAGAAAGCCGCCAAATCGGTTGAAGGAGTGACCCTGGCCGATTGGGACAAGAAAACCAAGATGATGGCCCTCAGCTTTGATGAAAGTAAAACCGACATGGACAAGGTGCAACAAGCCATTGCTAAAGTGGGGCACGACACCCCCAAGCACAAAGCTAAAGAGGAGGTTTATAACGAACTTCCCGGTTGCTGCCAATACGACCGGAGTGAAAAAGCCGCAGAAAAACACGATCACAAGCACGACCATTAATGGAGAACGCTTAGACTGTATTTTTACTCATCGGGCGACTGCAGTCACCCGATGAGTAAAACAGCTAAAAGTATAAGGATAATGAAGTTTGCCGATTCTGCCCCTTGCTTGAGCGAAGCGGTAACGAGGGGAAGCAATAAGGCGGGCTTTTTCGTCCCTGCTTCCATCACTCCTTTCTACAGATCAATTAATTTCTCCTTTAATCCTTAGGTCTAATTCCCTGGAGCAGCCTAATGCTGCGCCAGGGAATATACCCCCGGCAGTAGTGCAGAGGCTTGCTGCTCGATCGAATCATAGATATTCTCGAAATCACAAGGTGTATTCCATCGGGAATATCAATGGTGCGACGTGGAATCATCCTTCTGACACGTCGAATCGGAGCTATGCCATAGAGCAGCAAGCCTATTCGCTAAGGAATAGTCGTAATTCCACATCGAATAATGACAAATACTGACTATCAGTGACAAATTTTTAACCACAGAGCGATACAGAGCAAAAACAACCGATAACTGACAGCTGAAAACAGTCTTCTCAACCGCAAAGGCTTGTTAAAGAATTAAGGAGAAAGGTCTAATAAAACGCTCCTTACGCTGGTGGTTGGATTTCCTTCTCTTCTCGAAGGGAAGGTGTCCCGGCACCCGGGACGGATGGGTTAAGAGAATCAAGGAGACAGGCAGAAGGCACGAGCACACGCACAATCAGACCATCCGAAAATCCGGCAAGCTCTGGTAAATCATCGAAATTCTCTTTCTTCGTTGTTCGTTCTCGAACCTTCCTGTCAGGCAGCTTGTTGGTATCATTGATTTAAACATAAACAAATATTAAAAGAATCACGTATGCCTTACCAACCATTAAAACCAGAAACACTTATGAAAATAATGCCAGTTCTTCTTTTGGGGGCAATGCTCGGTTTATTCTCCTGTACTTCGACCAAGCAACATCCGCCCATTTCAGAAAAAACCTATGCTGATCTAATGGCCAGGGGAGCCGCTATCTCCAATCAAACACAAGCTGTTTTACTCCAGCATGTTGGGCAGGCTATGCAGCAAGGAGGAAGCGAGTATGCGGTGTCCTTCTGCAACTTAAAGGCTTTTCCGCTGACTGACAGCCTAAGCCAGGTTAATCATTGCACGATCGAACGGATTACGGATCGACCACGCAACACAGGCAACAGTTTAAAGAACCAAACCGACAGCTTGATTTGGCAGTGGACCGCCGGGAATCATCAATCAGGACAGCCGAAAGACACCTTGGTTGCCCTGGGCAATCAGTTGCTGTATTACAAACCAATAAAAACGGGGCTGCCGGCTTGCTTGCAATGCCATGGAAGCACGAACGAAATTGCTCCTCAAACCGTTCAAAAGTTACAAGCTCTTTATCCTGATGATCAGGCGACCAACTACCAGTTAAATGAACTCAGAGGATTATGGAAAATCCAATTCCAGATGGCTAACGATTGATTTAAATCCGATCCAGCTTGGTTCTGAAAGACATGATCCGGTGAAAAGTTCGTACTGCTCAAATTGTGCAAGTATGGCTGCTGACAAGGTGCCCGAAACCGACCCGGTCAGGAGTTTTCTTTAGTCTTCAAAATTTTCAGAATACGATTATAGATGATCTCTGATAAAGTCCATTTGTCACCACCGCTTGTATTTACAAACTGGATGACTACCGTGTCAATATCTTTGTGGTATTTGGCAATGCTTTGATAGCCCGGCAGTAATCCGGTGTGGTGATAGCTGTAGATGGAGGAATAGATAGCCTGTTCATCCTCATTCAACAGCGAGCCATCATTTAATGCTCTTAAGAAAATACCAACATCTTCTGCCGTTGCAACCATTGAACCTCCAGGTTGAATAAAATCATTGCCCTTGATATCCGGTTCGTAACCGACGTAGTAGCCACTCATAACCTTGTCTGGTTCCACTTCGCGAAGCAAGCTGTAGGTGTTGTTCAGTTCAAGTGGTGCCAGAATTTCATTTTTAATGTATTGGTGATGGCTGTAGCCCAACGTTCGGTCAAGTATTTCCCCAATCAGCAGGTAATTGGTGTTGGAATAACTGTATTTTTCGTTTGGTTGAAAGTCAGCTGGCTGATCCAGTACCAGTTGGTAGGTTTCTTGGGTGCTCTTGTAGGGATTCGTCCAGGGGTAATCAGGATGATCGGTGTAGTTCGGGATGCCACTCCGGTGCTGTACCATCATTCTCAAGGTAATTTGATCCGCATGTTCAATTCTTTCGGCAAATTCCGGTAAATAGGCAGCAAGCGTTTGGTCCAGGTTCAGACGTTTGTCGTGAACCAATTGGGCCGTAGCAACGGCAATATACAATTTGCTGATGCTTGCAATCTTGAACAGGGCATGTGGGTCTGCCGGAATCTGGTTTGCTCTGTTTTTCCAGCCAGCGCTGTAAAAGGCTGGTTCTTTTTCCGCCTGATCCACATAGACAATTATGCCGTCCAATCCATACCCAATGGCGTCGTTTAGCTGTTCCTGAACGCTGTCGGGCAGCGGTGCCAGCCATGCTCTAAGCAGCATCCATGGAACGAATACCAAGGTGCAGATCAGGGCAGTACTGGGCATGACAATTCGAAGAATTCGTATGAGGTGCTTCTTTTTCATGATGTCCGGTTTTTCAGAGTTAATCTCATTTAGCTCCTGAGTTGATGGGCTTTTAAAACGGCCTGTTGAAAATAGCGATAAAAATTGGTTTGGCTGGCAGGAGGGGGCAATGTTTGATTTTGATAGCCCAAAGAGGCAGGGGAATTCACTGGCCCGCTGCTGTTTTCGGCTTTAGAATTCACCCTTGGGTGTTTGACAGCAAGCTTACACTGGCTGAAATTTTTTTAAGGGCGGTTGACAGTTACATGGCTGTTAAACCGCCGTCGACGATAAACTCCGAGCCGGTGGAATATTTCGATTCATCGGATGCCAGAAAAAGAACCAGGTTGGTTACTTCCTCGGGTTGGGCAACCCGGCCTAAGGGGATGTGCTTGGCAAATTTCTCGATGGCTTCTTTGGTATCATCCTGCGAAAGCATTGGAGTAGCAATTACCCCCGGATGAACAGAGTTAACCCGAATGTCATACCGGGCACATTCCAACGCAGCGGCTTTGGTTAAGCCTCGAACGGCAAATTTTGTATCCGTGTATCCGACAGCGCCACCCACCAAGCCATTGATTGATGAAATATTGATGATGGAACCATCCTGGGCTTTTTGCATGGACGGAAGTACGGCTTTTAGGCCTAAGAATACAGCTACCTGGTTGATCTCGACAATCCTTCGGTAGTCTTCCTCGGTCGTTTCCAGAATCGACTTCCTCATGGTGATACCGGCATTGTTTACCAGGATATTGACGGATCCGAAAGTTTTCTCGGTAGCCTCAATGACATGCTGCCAGTCGGTAGCCTGGGTTACATTCTGCTTTATAAACAGGCAGTTTTCTCCTAATTCTTTGGCCAAGGCCGTCCCTTTTTCTTCATTCAAATCGGTGATGACAACTTTGGCTCCTTCCTGAATGAAGCGTTTGGCATGAGTTGCTCCCATGCCCTGAGCGCCACCGGTAATAATTGCTACTTTGTTTTCTAATTGATTCATCGCTGTAATTCGTTAATGGTTAACTCTTTTTGTTCGATACTTTATATCTCTTACGAAACAGTTTCTGTCGTGTTTTAGTTGAGATTAACCGGCGAGTGTGGATTGTGAACCATTTACGCAGCTCATATCAAAAAACGGAAAGAAGTCTCTCGTTCATGGTCTCGTTGTAAATGCAAACGATGTGCGGGCAGCATGAAACGTTCGCTGAAAGGAGGAGCCGTTTGTTTTTGGGGTTGATTGATATAGAGGTGTTTTGCATTTCTAAGGCTGAATGGAGGAATTTTTTAGTTGGGGATTCATGAATAGAATGACTTTGATAAATCCATTTATTCTGATCTTTTTTTAAGTTTGTGGGATCAAATTTCCCGAATGCATATAGAATTTAATCAGGATAAGGTGTTGAAGAAGCTTGCAGATAATAACCAGCAGGCTTTGGAAGAATTATTCAATCATTATTATCCGCGACTCTATAAGTTTTCAAAGTCTTGGTTCAGTTACCAAAAGGTAAGTGGGAAACTCCCTCCGGCAAGATTGTAAAAGGAGGGAAAAGCCTGGAGTTTGATGTAGCACTGGATGAACTGTTGTATTTTAAGTTGAAATAAATAGACAATTCATCACAGAGTTTTTTTTGTGATTTTCTTTAGCAAGCTTGTCACTAATATCTGTTTGATAAGATGATGGATTTAATATTAAAAAGTACAGATGAATAATTTACATATAAGTTTGATTCTACTGGGAGGAGCTTTGATACTTTCATGTGAGAACCAGCAGAAAGTTCCAGACAAAAAGCCCAATATCCTTTTTCTTTTAGCTGATGATATGGGCTATGGAGAACTGGGAAGTTATGGGCAGCAACAAATAAAAACCCCCGTACTGGATAGTCTGGCTCAACAAGGAGTCCGATTTACCAGTTTTTATGCGGGGTCTTCTGTATGCTCTCCTTCCCGTGCTGTATTAATGACTGGGAAACATGCGGGGCATGCTAGTATCCGTGGAAACAGCGGGATTTATGATAATGATATTTGGAAAAGAGTGCCCTTAAAGAAAGATGAGCTAACCCTGGGGGAAATGATGAAAGGAGCAGGTTATCAAACTGCGTTTATTGGCAAGTGGCATTTGGATGATCCGAATGATGAATCAACCTGGGCGATGAACCGGGGATTTGATTATGCGATACAGGAGCAATGGTCTTCCCGGTTTGGTGGGAAAAGCTATGATGAACTGGTACATTGGATCAACATAGACCATGATTCCATTCTTTATGATCAGGAAGAATACGACTGTATCGATGAGTTTCGTACCAATTTTGTCTTGGATTACCTGGATCAAAAAGAAGAGAATAAACCTTTTTTTATAACCATGTCATATCGGATTCCTCATGGGCATGAGCGTTATACCCGAAATAAGGAATTGTATGCAGATCAGGAGTGGCCGGAAACCGAGCGACGACATGCAGCTCGTATTACTTTACTCGATAAACAAATAGGACGACTATTAAAAAGATTGGAGGAGACAGGCGAATTGGATAATACCGTGGTTTTCTTCACCAGCGATAATGGAGGACATCGGGAAGGTGGGCATGACCACCGTTTTTTTAATAGCTGTGGAGGATTGAAAGGGTATAAGCGAGACATGTATGAAGGGGGAATTCGTATACCTCTGATTGCTTATTGGAAAGATAAAATCGAACAAGGTACGGTGTCTGAACATGTGGGATCGTTCCAAGACTTTATGCCAACCTTGGCTGCAATTGCCGGAATTGATGCTCCCCAACAAACAGATGGAATTTCGTTTTTACCTGAATTGACCGGAAAGGAGCAGCCCAAGCACGAATATTTGTATTGGGAGCTACAAATTGATGGCTGGGGAACTAAGCTTCCGGATGGTGGTTTTAGGCAAGCTGTACGTATTGGTAAATGGAAAGGAGTGAGGTATGGCGTTGAATCTCCCATTGAACTCTATAACCTGGAAGAGGACTTGTTTGAGACAACAAATGTGGCAAGTGATCATCCCGAACTTATTGAACAGATAAAAAAGCTGTTTAAAGAGAGTAGAATAGATACTGAAGGATTTCCTTTTGGTGGTAAAATTCAGAATTATGTGGCAGCAAAAAAGTATAAGGAGCGAACTGCTAAAAAATAGTATCAATGAAAAAAGTAAGTTATTGGACCATTATTTGTATTCTGAAATGCCTGTTTGCCTGCTAAGGATTTATCAGTTAATACGAAAGCATCAGAATCATTAACAGGAGTCTGTGCTAAAGCCGCCATCGATTTTATTCAACGAAATAAAAGTGTATGGAAAGATGGAGTGAATGCCGACAAGCATGCAGCCGACTTTGCACAGGAAAGCCAGGACGTTAATTCTGCTTCAAAAGTCAATGTTAAAATGGCTCCCGGAGGTGGATGGACAGCTATTATTAAAAAGAAATAGCTCAAAATAATTGCAGCTTACAACTAAGTCAAATTCGAAAAGCGTTTGACAAAAGTTTAAAAGCCAATCTTTATAGCACAACGGAGGTCATTCCTGTAAAAACGGAATCTTTCCTTTGAAAGCTATAGGGATTGGCTTTTGTTTTAGTACTTTGCAGTTAGCTTTAACCCAAATCGCTTACCATGCATATACGAAGGTCTACTGTTTTTTTTACCTTGCTTGTTGCTTTGTTTGGCTGTCGTCAGAATGATGAAAAGCCGAACGTAATTGTCTTTTTTACAGATGATCAAGGCTACTCGGATCTGGGATGTTTCGGAGCAACCGGGTTTGAAACGCCTCATTTGGATGCTTTAGCCGAGAGCGGCATTCGATTTACCAGCTTGTATGCACCGGCTACGGTGTGCACACCATCGCGAGCAGGCCTGTTAACAGGCTTGTATCCTAAAAGGTCCAATTTGCATGAAGCCGTGATCTTTCCTTATTCAACGCATGGATTGTCGCCAGAAAGTTATACGCTGGCCGAATTGTTTAAAGACAATGGTTATTCAACAGCTTGCATTGGGAAATGGCATCTTGGACATCAGCCTGAGTTTATGCCTAATCGTCAAGGATTCGATTATTTTTATGGTGTCCCTTATTCCAACGATATGGACGGGCATTTTTATCGACACAATAATTTTCAATCTCCACCTTTGCCGGTATACCGCAATGAAGATATCATAGAAGAAGGGCCGGATCAGCGTTACCTGACCAAGAGGTACACCGAAGAAAGTATTCAGCTGATCAAGAATCGGGGGGAAGAGCCATTTTTTATTTATTTGGCCCATAACATGCCACACACGCCACTCCATGTTAGTGAGCAATTTGACGGAAAAAGCAAGCTGGGCTTGTATGGTGATGTCATCATGGAACTGGACTGGAGCATGGGCGAAATCATCCGCACATTGAAAGAGGAGCATATTTACGAAAATACAATTGTTGTGTTTTCTTCGGATAATGGCCCGATATCCAATCGTTCAGCAAGGCCGTTGCGAGGCACAAAAGCAACGACTTGGGAAGGAGGGCAACGTGTTCCCGGATTGATTGCATGGCCACAGGAAATTCCAGCGAATAAAGTGTCTGATGAGATGGTTACGTTGATGGACTTGTTTCCAACCTTTGTTGATATTCTTGAAGATGCTGGCTCGCAAAAAAGACGTTTTGATGGGATTAGCCTTCTCGAACTTTTGAAAAATCCGGAAGAAACAAAACTGGCACCAAGGCCTTTTCTTTATTATGCGCGCAACGGACAGCCAGAAGCTATACGCGAAGGAGAGTGGAAGTTGCATGTTCAGAAGAGCCGGGGATGGAGTAAGGATAGCGTAGCTTTTTCACCTCAATTGTATCAGCTTGGAATAGACCTCGGAGAACACAAAAATGTGATTGATGAGCATCCTGATATTTTCAAGCAGATGCAGGAAGACCTGGAAAAGGAAGATCAATTGATTCAATAGTTGCGTAGCGGTCTTTTTTAAGTATGAATGGAAAGGTGATTGGTAAAACACACTTAATGAGCATCTAGAGATTTGTTTGTGATTTTAGAAACTTATTTTCTGAGATTTACTTTTTACGGCTGATTCATTTTTTATTTCTTTATAGCTTTAAAACTACTAACTATTGAAAACTTTCATTCGGGATATTGACTCGGAACTACTGCTTTCACTGCAAAAAGGAGATCATTCCGCTTTTGAAAAACTTTTTTTGAAGTATGGACAGAAACTGTTTGTGTTTGCTGTGTCCTATTTGAAACAGGAAAGTGAGGCGGAAGAGATCGTGCAGGAAGTTTTTATGAAAGTTTGGAAAAACCGCGAAAGGCTAAAAACAGATACTTCTTTTCAATCATATTTATTTACCATTGCCTATAATTCCATCAAAAAATCATTTAATCGGAAAGCTCAGGTTGACCAGTTCAAAGAGGAGCTGATTGATCAGTTGGATAGTGGGCGCGATCCGATCGATTTTGAAAACAACTATCAGCTGGTTATTCAGCGGCTGGATCAATTTATAGCAGAGATGCCTGAACGAAGAAAAAACGTGTTCGTTCAGCGCAAAAAGCATGGGAAATCGTTGGTTGAAATTGCGAATGAATTAGGCATTTCAGTAAAAACCGTTGAAAATCAGATCACCGAAGCCATGAAGTATTTAAAGCGTCGGTTTGCCGAAGACTTTCCCGGAGACCTTTTGTTTTTCTCTTTATTCTTGAGGAGTCGAATTCATAAGTTGTAGGCTTTGTTCTTCTCTTTACCCCTTGTGCTTAGCCTTATGCATTAGTGATTTAGCATCCACCCATCTTCTATTTCCTGTCTCCCTTCGCCGTTTTTCTTTATACTTGAAATAAAAAAATATCCAATCAGAATAGGGGTTTTCAAAAAGTGAGGATATAACGAGTGAATAGTTTGAATTAATTTCACTAAAATTCATGTCAGAGAAGCCAATAGATAAAGAAAGATTAGGACGGTTTGTTCGCGGGAGCTATTCCCGAACGGATTACAAACACGTGAAGAAGCAATTTCAATCGGAGGAGGATGCTGATCTTCTTGGAGAAATGCAGGCGCATTGGGAAAGTCTGCCTGCCAACCAGCCACTCGGTGCGGGCTTACAGGTTATGTTGGAACGCTTCCAAAGCACTCCTCTTAAAAAGAAAGAATCCACAGGAAGGTCGATTTTTAAATACTATCAGCGTGTTGCAGCAGTCTTGTTTATTCCTTTTTTGCTGGCTGCAGCCCTTTGGATGTTGCATGCCCCAAAAATCGCAACGGATGTAATGGCAACCATCCATTCTCCGGCAGGATCAAGAACCGAATTTGTGTTGCCTGACGGGTCAACAGGTTGGTTGAATGGCGGGTCGAAGTTAAGCTATCCGGTGGTGTTTTCAGAAAATCGTGATGTTGAACTTGAAGGGGAAGCTTATTTTGAAGTTGTCCATCAAGCGAACCAACCTTTTCGGGTCAAAACAGATGCACTGACGGTGCAGGTGCTCGGGACTTCTTTCAACGTAGCAGCTTATGCTGATGAAACGGCAGTCAATGTAGTACTACAGCAAGGGAAGGTGCAGATTCTTGACAGGAATGATCAGCTGACCTATACGATGAAACCCGATGAGAAATTTGAACTTGACTTGTTAGGAAATAAAGCAACAGTAAGTCAGGTTGATGCGAGCGTGCATACAAGCTGGACCAAGGGACTTTTGCGATTTGATGGAGAACCCTTGTCAGAGGTTGTAAAGAAACTGGCTCGTTGGTACAATGTCGATTTTGAGATTCGGGATGAACAACTACAGGCTTACAACTTTAGAGCCACGTTTAAGGATGAACAATTGGATGAAATCCTTCGGATGATTTCGTTAACAACCCCCATGAAATATCGAATGGAAGAACGTAAACTAAATAAAGATGGAACATATATGAAAAAGAAAATCATTATCGAAAGGCGATAATTAAAAGCAAATCAGGAAAGTGCTACCAACACTTCCCTGACAAATTGCAGAGTCACTACAGCAAATTTATTAACAACTCTACAACCGTAAATTTATGAAAAAATTACAAAGAAGTGGGGCACTCTATTGGTGTGCCCTAAAAAAAACATTTAGGATTATGCGTTTAATCGTTTTATTTCTATTGACTGGCATATTACAGGTTTCGGCACTAAACAGTTTCTCGCAGCAGGCCCGTATGTCAATGAATCTAAAAAATGTGCGTTTGGTTGATGTGTTAAATGAAATTGAAAACCAGTCGGACTATTATTTTCTCTACAACCAGGATCTGATCAATGTTGATCGGAAGGTCAACCTGGAGGTCAAACAGCAAAAAGTAGAAGCAATTTTGGATGAGCTGTTTGACCAAACAAATACCCGGTTTCTGATTAGAGAGAGACAGATTATTTTAACCAATCTGAACTCGGAGTCAGTTGTTCAGCAAGCACAAGCAGTATCCGGGAAAATAACCGATTCTTCAGGCCAACCACTTCCCGGCGTAACTGTGATTGTTAAAGGAACTACTCAGGGAACCATTTCTGATTTTGACGGAAACTATACGATTAAAGATGTTCCGGCAGATGCCATTTTGGTTTTTTCTTTTGTGGGAATGAGAACAGAAGAAATGGCTGTTTCGGGCAAAAGCGTGCTTAATATTACCATGGTGGAGGATGCGATTGGCATTGAAGAAGTGGTTGCCGTAGGGTATGGAACCCAGAAAAAAGTAAACCTGACGGGAGCTGTTTCTGCTGTGAAAATGGAGGAAGTTTTGGGTGACCGTCCGGTTACTGGACTGGGAACCATTTTACAAGGTGCTGTTCCGGGCTTCACTTCTTCATCCTCAGCGATTCCAGGAGGTGGAAATAATTTTAATATCAGAGGCTTGGAGTCAATTAATGGCGGTGCTCCGCTGGTGTTGGTCGATAATGTTGTTTATAATGACTTATACCTAATTAATCCGGATGATATCGAGAGTATTTCTATCTTAAAGGATGCTTCTTCGGCTGCCATTTATGGGGCTCGTGCATCTTTTGGAGTCATTTTGATTACAACAAAAAAAGGGAAGCGAGATGAGAATCTTTCAATTAGCTACAACAATAATTTTGCGATATCAACCGTGAATGGTCTTCCGGAACTGGCTGCACCTTCCGATATGATTCAAACATTAAAGGATGGAGAGTATTCATCTATCTGGTCGGGGCAAAATATTGATACTTATGTTGATTTACTTCAGGACTACCGAAATAATCCGGCAGCCTATCCGCTGGGCTGGACCGAAGCCAATGGAACCAAGTACTTTCTGAAACAAACCGATGTGATGGGCGATATGTTTGAACCATCGTGGAAACAAACACATAACATCTCGGTGCATGGAGGAAGTGAAAAAATCAATTATCGAATTTCTTTTGGTTATACCGATGAAGACGGTATTTTGGTCACGAACAAAGATGCGTTTAAAAGAACCAATGTTTCTTCTTACGTGAGTGGAGACATTACATCATGGTTAACAACATCTCTGGATATTAAATACAATACTGGTGATAAGCAATATCCTCATCTGGACGGAAGTAGTGAGTTAGGGCTGTGGCCAACTAATCTTCCCTCTTATCATCCGGATAGTTCGCTGCCATACGGAACAGATGGAGATGAGTATCTGGTGATGACTCCGGCTAACATCATCAAAGAAGTTGATGTGTCAGAAAGGGTGAGTGATAATACTCGGATTTTTTCACGTACTGAGATTAAGCCGTTAAAAGGCTTAAAAGCTATTTTCGAATATTCCTACCAAATTGGTTTGACGGATAATCAGGATTATGCCAACTATTTTCAGGTTCACCAAGGATTAGCTGAGAGTATAAAACCATCAACCACGACCAGTCCGTTTTCAACATCAAGGGCTACAACAAAATACACAACGATCAATGCTTTTGCTAATTACGAACGAACAATAGGAGAGTCGCATAACCTGTCAGGAGTCATTGGCTACAACCAGGAATACAATGATTACAGATACTTGTATTCAAAGGCATTCAATATGATTAATAATGAGCTTCCTTCTTTGAGTGGAACCAATGGGTTAACGCCACCAGAGACTAGCGATGGCTACAATGAGTATGCCCTTAGAGGTGGCTTTTTCAGATTTAATTATAACTATGCGCAGAAATATTTTGTCGAGTTTAATGGCCGTTATGACCTGTCTTCCAAGTTCCCTACTGATTTTCGTGCTGGTTTTTTCCCATCGGTGTCAGCCGCTTGGAATCTCGCAAAAGAATCATTCATGGAGTCAACGAAAAGAACCATTTCTTTATTAAAGTTAAGAGGCTCATACGGAACGCTGGGTAACCAGAATATTGGGAACTATGGCTTCCTGCCTACCTTCCCCGTTGTTGATGGTAACTGGATCTATAATGGTCTTATTCCTCAAACCATGGGCGGTTTGCCAATGGTTCGTGCTAATTATACCTGGGAAGAGGTAAATACGGTTAACGGAGGGCTTGACTTTGGCTTCCTAAATAACAAACTCAGTGGTTCGTTTGATATTTTTCAGCGCAACACCCTCGGAATGTTGGGGCCAGCCGAAGAACTTCCTGCTGTTGCCGGAGCAACTGCACCTAAGCAAAATGCTGCTGATATGAAGACCAATGGTTGGGAGTTTGCACTTAAGTGGAAAGGTAATGTCGGCAATGTGAAATATGGGCTTGGATTTAACATTTATGATTCCCGTTCAACGATTACGAAGTATAAAAATGAGACCAAATTATTATCTGCACCCTATTATGAAGGGCAGGAGATTGGTGAGATTTGGGGCTATGTGACTGATGGTTTTTATACCGCAGATGACTTTGATGCAAACGGGGCTTTAAATAGTGATGTTGTTAGTATCAGGGGGATTACCTCTCATGAAGGAGACATTAAGTTTAAAAACTTAATGGATGATGAAACCAGTGAAAATAGAATTGATACGGGGGATAATACTGTAAGTAATCCGGGCGACCGAAAGGTTATTGGTAACAATCGTGCTCGCTACCAGTATGGCGTAAATGGTTCAGCAGACTGGAAAAATTTTGGATTGTCTTTTATCCTGCAAGGGGTTGGAAAACGGGATGCCTGGATAGGTGGAAATATTATTTTCCCTATGGCAAGTCAATATGGTACCGTTTACGCCGACCAGGTTGGCAAAATCTGGACACCTGAAAATACGCAAAATGCGTACTATGGGCGTATCTACGAGAATGCCGGAAGTTCACAGGGATCCAATCAACGGGTGTCGGATAAATTCCTGAGTAATGCCGCTTATTTACGTGTCAAGAATATCACACTTAGCTACAGCTTACCCAAAAGCATTCTGAATAGAATTCGTTTAAATAATGTCAAGGTGTTTTTTAGTGGAGAAAACCTGTTTACGTTCGATCATCTTCCAGAAGGAATTGATCCTGAGAATTTGGGATGGACTTATCCACAATACAGAACGATCTCTTTTGGTCTAAACTTAAATCTATAAAATCATGAAATTCATTAAATACTTATTCTTCTCGTTAATTATAAGCTCGGTTGGGTGTAATGATGATTTCTTGGAGTACTCGCCAAAGACATCATTGACTGAAAAAACAGCTTTTGCTTCGTATGACAACTTTAAAACCTATTCCTGGGGCTTATACGGTATCTTTGCAAATTCTCAGATGAGACAATACCTTGGAACCGGAGCTCAGGTTTATACGCATGCATTGGGTGATGTTTATGCAAATTACCTGTATATGAGTAATGGTACGAATGTTCAACGCAATGACTGGCAGTGGAATAATATTTCTTCTACTACGAATATGGATAATGCCTGGGATTTCAGTTATATGCGTAAAGTAAATGTAATGCTTCGCAATATTGACGGTTCACAGATGAGTGAAGAAGAGAAAAATCACTGGCGAGCTGTCGGATTGTTTTTTCGTTCCTACCGTTACTATGATTTATTGGCTCGCTATGGAGACGTGCCTTGGTTGGAAGAGGTTGTTGAGGATGATGATTTGGAGGTTCTGTATGGAAAAAGGACGCCTCGTAATGAGGTGGCAAGTAATATTTTGCGCGACCTGAAATATGCAGAAGAAAATATAAAAGAAAAAGGTGAAGGAGAGAATACGATAAACAAAGATGTCGTACGAGCACTCCTGTCCCGTTTCTGTTTGTTTGAAGGCACTTGGCGGAAATACCATTCACTTTCGGATGCTGATGTTTACCTGAAAGAGTGTGAGCGTGTTTCGAAGCTCTTAATTGATGCTTATCCAACAATCGCAACCAATTTTGTTGATTTGTGGTCCTCGGATGATTTATCGAAAGTTCCGGGTATTATCTTATACAAGGAATTGGCGCAGGATCTTGAAATGTCATCTTTGCCGCGCATGGAACGAGGAGGCTCTCAAAAAATTGGGTTGCATGCCCGTTCAGTTGGTCGTTATCTCTGTCAGGATGGGAAACCAGTGGCAACAAGCGATCTTTACGAGGGGGCTGGTGCCAATGCTACTGTCAATGATGAGTTTAAAAATCGCGATCATCGGTTGTACTGGCGCTGTATTCCTCCTTATAAAACCAATAAGGGAAATGGTGTTGCTGTAACCGATGCAAACCGGGACTCGTGGTGGACTGAAGGAATGGATCCGAAAGATCGTTATTACATTGATTATATGAACAGTATTAACGATGCCAACCACCAATTTCCGTTGCATACCTGGCAGCCTCAGTTTCTTTCCAGAGTTCCAATGATTCAAACCTCTTCCAATTCGTGGGGGCCCATGCGAAATTACGGGGGCTATTACTTCTACATGTACTATAATACGTATAATGAGGCTGCCATTCAGGCCGGAGGAAGATTTGCAGTAACGGATTGTCCAATTTTCCATATCGAGGAAATTATGCTCAATTATGCCGAGGTTACTTACGAGTTGGGTAAATTTGATCAGTCAGTTGCTGATTTGACCATTAACAAGTTGCGAGCCCGAGCCAATGTAGCAGCCATGAATGTGAGTGAAATAAACGCCTCATTTGATCCGGAAAGAGATCCGGAGGTTGATCCAGTGGCTTGGGAAATACGCCGGGAACGAATGGTTGAGCTATTGGGCGAAGGATTCGGGTTTTATGATATCAGACGATGGAACAGAGGCGAATACTATATAAATCAAAGGCCTTTAGGGGTACGTGTTGCAGCATCGGAAAAAGATGAGTATTTTGGAAATGCTTCCATTTTTGTAACAACAGATGACGTAAATCCGGATGCATCAGTTACAACGGATGATGTAGGGCGTGTCGTTTGTGTTGGCGATTTTGTCCAGCAAGGGAAAGGTTGGCAAGATTATTACAATCTGAATCCGATACCTAAAACGCAGTTGATACTGAATGAGAACCTGGAGCAAAATCCAGGATGGCAATAAATTATTTTTGAGACCAGGTGGCTTTTATTTTTGAATAAAGGCCACTTGGTTTAAATAGAGTTTACATATGAATAAATTTTTTTTAGCGCTTGCAGGTGTTACCGGCTTGGCTGGATGCCAGGCAATAGAAAAGCCTGAAGATAAGTTGCCCAATGTCGTTTTCATCTATGCCGATGATCTGGGACGTGGCCTATTATCGCATGAAGGACAACAAATCGTAAAAACACCGAATATTGATCGGATTGCTGAAGAAGGAATCCGGTTTAGCAATGTTCGTGGCTGTATGTTTTGTGCACCGGCACGGGCAAGTCTTTTAACCGGCTATCATGATTGCCATACCGATAAGTGGCAGATTACGAGCGGAGGGGCTTACAAAAAGGTTTTTGATGGCGACGTTACGGCTGATGAAGTTTCGCAGGCATTGGACAGGCAGGTCGGGAGTTCAAACACATCAACAACAACACTGGCCGAAGTGTTTAAAAAAGCAGGCTATACAACCGGTCAGGTAGGCAAGTTGGAATGGGGCTTTTCGGTTTCGTTTGAAGAAATGAAACAGCATGGCTGGGATTATTACTATGGCTATCTCGATCATGTGATGGCCCATGGTTTTTACCCCCCTTATATGTTCGAAAATGGACAGAAAATTGATATCCCGGGTAATACCCGAAAAGATTGCGGAAAAACAATCGAGCGGGAAACGCCAAAAGCGTATAAGGAACGGTGGAATATGGAAGGTAAGAGTTTGTATTCTCAAAACTTATTCCTGGATAAGATGCTTTCTTTCATTCGCGAAAACAAAGACCGACCGTTTTTTCTGTACCATCCAACGCAATTACCACACGGTCCGGTTGCCATTCCTAAGGTACATGACGACTTTAAGAATGACGATCGCTTGACTCAAATCGAAAAGGAATATGCTTCGATGGTCAAAATGCTGGACGACCACGTTGGCGTAATCATGCAGGAGCTGGAAAAGCTCGGTCTGGAAGAAAACACCATGATCATTTTTAGCTCAGATAACGGGCATGAAATCTACTACTCTCAGGAAGGACGAATTCTCAAGCCGGTTCGAAATATGCAAACCGGAGAACGATTTGATAATGTTACAACTAAGTTTTATTCCGAGCTGGGAGGCGATGTATTTAATGGTAACGATGGCATGGCCGGGTTAAAGTATGACAACTGGGAGGGAGGATTGCGCATTCCCTTGCTTGTAAAATGGCCCGGGAAAATTGAAGGCGGACAGGAAGCGAATAACCTGGTGGCTAACTATGACTTGGTACCAACATTTGCCGATTTATTGAGCGTCGAATTGGAGGAAGCAAAAGATGGAATCTCCATCATGCCAATACTAACAGGAGCGGATAAAACGACAGAACATGATTACACGATTAATTCGTCCATGTACGGAGGAACGATCGTGACCAAGGAGGGGTGGAAGCTTCGGAACTACTACTCTAAAGATATCTTTCAATTGTATTATTTACCCGATGATTATCGGGAAGAAAACAATTTGGCGGATCAGTTTCCGGAAAAAGTAGAAGAACTAAAAGCAATCTTAACGAAAGAGTGCAATGGTGATTTGGCCAATGGGCTATTCACTTACCAGAAATTTGTACTTCCAATGGTGAAACTTAATCCGAACTAATCAGACTTCAATATTTCTAAACCACTAATCATTTGAATTGCAGTAGAATCAAGGCAGATTGAATTATTTCTTATTTTGCTCTTGTACCGCTCAGTAGCAAGTATAAATACTAAGATTTGAGGCACAAGTCAAACAAGAAAAGTCTATTGTTTGAACAAAGAGAGCATTCAAGGAGAAGTTAGGTTGAAATCTATTCTGGAGTAAGCATATAATAGCTTAACTAATGTAAATATGTATAAAAATGACTAAAATAAATATTATTTACCTTCTACTACTGCTGATGTTAGCTTCTTGTTCAAAGGATAGTGTGACTAGTCTGGAAGAAGAAGCAGGTCCGGATGAGGTTGACAAGCTTGTAGACAATGAATGGAAAGATAATCCATACAAGCTTAATGTCGTTTATTTTGTTCCGAATGATATGGTTCCTGTTGTTGATTATGAAACTCGTATTGAGGAAATAGTGTTTGATGCTCAGGAGTTTTTTGCTGTTAACTTGGAACGGGAGGGGTTTGGACGAACTTCTTTTGGATTAGACATCAAAAGTGATGGAAAATTGAATCTTATAACTGTCATCGGAAAGCAAGGGAAAAGTGCTTATCCATACAGTGGCGGAGGTGGAGTTATTGTTAATGAACTGAACGCCTATTTCAATGAGCATCCTGATGAAAAGAAAAGCGAACATACGCTTGTTCTTTTACCATCTACGTCTGGAGATCCGTTAAACCCGGGCGGTGTTCCGTTTTATGGATATGGAAAGTATTGTTTTGCTCTCGATTATGAGTATCAGGATGTGCAATACTTGGGGCAAGATAATAACTTGGGAAATCTGGCGACTAAATGGATCGGTGGGTTGGTTCATGAGTTAGGGCATGGGCTTAATGCACCACACAATAAGGAGTGGAATAGTGTGCAATCGACGCTGGGAACCGCTTTGATGGGGACTGGGAATGGTACCTATGGGAAAAGACCGACCTTCATTACAGCGGCTCATGCTGCAATTTTTGCCAATTCACAAACATTCAGCACGGATGAAAGATCCGATTGGTACTCCAAAGTAACGACCAATATTACGAACCTGAGAGGAAAAGTTGAAAACAATAAAATCATAATCTCAGGCAATTTTACATCCGACGGAATGGTCGCTGCCATTAATGTGTGGCACGATCCATATCCAGCTGGAGCAGCTAACCAGGATTACGATGCGCCTTCTTTCACATCACTGCCTATTGGGCAGGATAGTTTATATATCGAATGCCCATTGTCGGATTTTTACAAGCTGGATGGTCAATACCAATTGAGAATTGGCTTTATTCATGAAAACGGATCGAGGGTTACCAGAGCTTATGAATATGAATTTGTAAATAATGTCCCAACAATTGAAGTCATCAATACAAAAGACCTATTAGATAGATCCGCTTGGTCGATTATTTATGCTGATAGTGAAGAAGACAATGGACCTGCTTCAGGCATGTTAGATGGCGATTTATCTACTTTTTGGCATACCGAATGGAAAAGCAAATTACCTGGTCATCCGCACGAGTTTGTACTAGATATGGGAACGCTAACAACCGTGAAAGGCTTTGCTTTTGAAAACAGATCGAACCTGAATGGTGCCATTAAGGACTTTGAAATGTTTAAAAGTGACGATGGGGAAAATTGGACGAGTTTGGGAAGGTATTCATTAGCGCAAATGCAAAACATCCAGTATGTAAATCTCATATCAGTAGAGTCGTTTAGATATATGAAATTGGTCACCAATAATTCTCATGGTGATTTTAATTATGCACATTTGGCCGAGCTAAATGGATATCATAATTAGTTGGGATCGACTTTTTACTTATATTGCCGAAATCTACTAACTACTTAATTGAATGAATATGAGATCTACCCTGATTGTCTTGTTCTTTGCTCTCTTGGTCTCGTGTGTGGCCAAAGAGGAGCCGGAACAAAATCCGAAGAATAATTTAGTGTTTAATGATCTGGCGGCTACCTGGGATGAAGCGATGCCTTTGGGGAATGCCATGGTCGGTGCACTCGTCTGGCAGAAAGAGGGCAAGCTGCGTTTTTCACTTGATCGTGCTGACCTTTGGGATTTACGCCCTATGGCAAACATCGATTTTGATAAATGGACGTTTGATGATGTCTATGAACACTGGAAAACCGGAGAATACAAAAAAGTACAAGAGGTATTTGATACACCTTATAATCAGTCGCCAGCTCCTTCTAAAATCCCAGCTGGCGCCTTGGAGTTTGATATTGAAAAGTTGGGTACTGTAAAAGAAGTGAAGTTGGATCTAGAAACGGCGTCCTGTGTGGTTTCTTGGGAAAATGGTGCTAAGCTAACGACTTTTGTGCATGCAGAGAAGCCAATTGGTTGGTACCGCTTTGAGAATTTGCCTGAAGACTTGGGAATTGAGCTTATTTCGCCAGCGTACAACCGGGAGAATAATGAAGGTCATACCAGCCAGTCACGAAATGACTTGAATCAATTGGGATATGAGCAGGGCGAAATTACTAAAGACAACAACTCCCTGACATACAATCAGCACGGATGGGGCGATTTTTCGTACCAGATCCATACCTCGTGGCAGCAGACTGAAAACAGCTTAGAAGGTTGTTGGTCGGTTTCTTCTGAAAATGATAAAAAAGATAGTCAACCATTAGCAAGTGAGTGGGTAAAGAAGGAATTGACCCAGGGTCTTGAGCCTTCCTTAGCAGAACATCTGGCATGGTGGAAAAGCTATTGGGCAAAGTCGGCAATTAGCATTCCTGATTCGGTGTTACAACGCCAATATGATTTGGAAATGTATAAGTTTGGATCCGCTGCAAGGCCCGATGCGCCCCCTATTTGCTTACAATCTGTTTGGACGGCAGACCATGGGAAGTTACCACCTTGGAAAGGCGATTTTCACCACGACTTAAATACCCAGCTAAGCTACTGGCCATCTTACACTGGAAATTACCTGGACTTGGAAGAAGGTTTTCTGAATTGGTTGTGGAAGTATCGGCCAACATTTAAGAAATACACCAAGGAGTATTTCGGTGTTGAAGGAATGAATGTTCCGGGGGTGAGTACCTTAGAAGGAGAGCCAATGGGTGGCTGGATCCAGTACTCCATGGGACAAACAGTGGCTGCCTGGTTGGGGCATCATTTTTACCTGCATTGGAAATATTCCATGGATCGCGACTTCCTGGAAGAACGTGCTTATCCTTGGTTGAAAGATGTGGCGGTGTTTTTTGATAATATGGCCATCAAAGCGGAGGATGGGACGCGAAAACTGAAAATGAGCTCGAGCCCCGAGATCTATAATAACTCGGCTAAAGCTTGGTTTTCAGAAACTACGAATTTTGACTTGGCTTTGATTCGCTGGACGTATGAGAAAGCAGCAGAGCTAGCAGGTGAATTGGGATTGCAAGAAGAACGCAACGCTTGGTTGCAAATACTTTCAGAGTGGCCAGAGTTGGCTGTTGATTCGGAAACAGGATTGATGTTCGCCCCGGAGTTCCCTTATAACGAGTCGCACCGCCATTTCTCGCACCTGATGGCATACCATCCCTTAGGAACAATTGATTTTTCAAAGGGGGAAAAAGATCAGGAGATTATCCGAAATACACTGGAGAACCTCGAAAAACAGGGACCAGATTATTGGACCGGCTATTCGTATAGTTGGCAAGGAAACCTTTACGCACGGGCTTTCGAAGGAGAGAAAGCAGCAGAAGCGCTTCGTGTTTTTGCTGAATGCTTTTGTTTGCGAAATTCATTTCATGTGAATGGCGACCAATGTAAAGCCGGGCACTCAAAAATGACTTATCGTCCATTTACCTTGGAGGGGAACTTTGCTTTTGCAGCCGGTGTGCAGGATATGTTAATCCAAAGCCATACCGGAGTCGTAAGAATTTTTCCGGCGATTCCAGCGGATTGGAAAGACGTTCGTTTTCAACATTTGCGTACGCAAGGGGCTTTTTTAGTATCAGCTGAAAAGCAGGAAGGATTACCAGTTTCGGTAACCGTAAAATCAGAAAAAGGAGGAGTGTTTAAACTTCATAATCCTTTTGGTGATAAAGATTTTAAAGTTGAGAACGCCGACTTTTCGCTTGATTCAGGGATAATTAAGATTAACATGGAGGCGGGGCAAGCGGTTAAGTTGACCCTAAAATAGGTATGAAATAGCTTTAGAATTGCAAGCACAAAAGGGGAGAGCGTTTGGTCGCTATCCATATGGCTTGTTACTCCAACATAAAAGCCAATCTTTTCAGTCGAATGTGGATTTCCACGAATCAATGACTGTAGAGATTGGCTTTTTTTATTCTGATCGAACGGATTTATAAGCCAACAAAAGCACCAAAATTCTTGAAGGTATTTTGTGTGTGTTTCAGATGATTTTTAGTTAGTTTTAGATTCACTAAAAAACCTATGAAAGAAACAACAAGCTCAACGAAACCGCAGCGCGTGCTTTCGATAGATATCATGCGTGGTTTAACTCTTTTTTTAATGCTTTTTGTGAATGACCTTTTTGTGCCCGGAGCACCAAAATGGATGGTTCACACCCCCGCCGATTTTGATGGAATGGGATTAGCCGACTGGGTTTTCCCCGGTTTCCTTTTTATGGTAGGACTCTCGGTCCCTTTTGCTTTTGCCTCTCGTTTAAAGAAAGGAGACCGTAAACCACAACTCCTTGGACATATTTTGGTACGCACCATCAGCTTACTAATTATTGGAGTACTGATGTTAAATGCCGGACGAATTAATCCTGAGTTGACAGGAATGAACCGTTTTGTCTGGGCGATCTTGATGTACCTGTGCGTGTTTCTCATTTGGAACAAATATCCTTTAAATCCAAATTATAAAAAGCTTTTCATGGGATTGAAAGCCCTCGGTGTTTTAGGCTTGGTGGCCTTGGTTGCGATATACCGAGCCGGAGAACCTGGGCAGGTGGAGTGGCTGCGAACAGGCTGGTGGGGAATCCTCGGATTGATTGGCTGGGGATACTTTGCAGCGTCCGTTACATTCTTAATTGTTGGCGAACGGATGCTGGGAATTGTGGTTGGCTGGTTATTGTTTTTTGCACTGAATGTTTTGTCGCAGCTACAGTTACTTGGAGGGTTGGATGTAATCAAACCTGTTTTTGGCGTACTCCTGTCAGGGAGCACTCCTTCAATAGTTATGGCTGGCTTGGTAGTTGGCTTGTTGCTCAAGCAGCAAGGAAAGAATAAACAACGGTTCTTAATGATTCTCGTGGCGATGGGGATTGCTTCGTTAGTTGCCGGATTGATGTTGCGGCAGTGGTTTATTATTTCCAAAATTCAGGCAACACCCAGTTGGGGGATGCTTTGTAATGGCATTAGCATGTTGCTTTTTGCCTTGTTGTATCTGGTGCTCGATGTTTGGAAAAAACAGCGATGGTCGCGAGTGTTTCTACCAGCCGGACAAAACTCCCTAACAACTTATTTGGCACCTGATATTTTTTATTACCTGATTTGGGGGTTGAGCTTGCCTATTTTGTTTTACAAGCAAGAAGATAGTCAGTTGTTGGTTGTTGCAGGATCATTGGTGTGGGCTTTTGCCATGGTGGGCTTTGCTGCGTTGTTAGCACGAATCAATATTCGATTAAAATTATAGAATGAAGGCTAACTTATTCTCTTTTTCTGATTGATAAAGCTTGAACTTCTAAATGCTTTTGAAATCTTGCTGCGAAATGGCTTAATCGCTAAAAACGAATGAAACGAAACAGATGAAACACTTAAGGTTATTTTTTGCACTAATGCTTCTTGTAGGCATTAATTTGAATGTTCAGGCAGGTGAAACGCTTCCAATTCGCGGTTTTTGTATTGGAGCTCCGCAAGTTGGAGAAGTCACAGACTTTGTTCGCTTTATTGACGAAGAACTGGCGCCTCGGCAGGTCAATGTGTTGGTGCTGCGCGTTGACTACAACTATCAATATGAAAGTCATCCGGAGCTCAGAAATGAGGTAGCACTTTCTAAAGAGGATGTGAAGCAAATGGTTGAAGTATGTCAGAAACACAACATCCGTTTGATTCCTCAAATAAATCTATTGGGGCATCAATCCTGGCATTCACGCTTGGAAAAGCTGCTTGAAGTTTATCCGGAGTTTGACGAAACGCCACATGTTCAGTTACCCGAAAAGTATGAGTGGCCCAATGAGGATGGCTTGTATTGCAAGAGCTACTGTCCACTGCATCCCGAAGTGCATGCTGTTGTATTCGACTTGGTTGATGAAATTTGTGAGGTTTTCGAAGCGGACGCTTTTCATGCAGGGATGGATGAGGTGTTCTATATTGGCGATGAAGAATGTCCCCGATGTGCTGGCCGTGATAAGGCTGAACTATTTGCTGGCGAAGTCAATAAAATTCAAAATTACCTGGATTTAAACGATCGTCAGCTGTGGATCTGGGGCGATCGGCTGTTGGACGGGAAGACTACAGGTATGGGCATGTGGGAGGCAAGTATGAATAATACGCACCGGGCGATTGACTTGATTGATAAAAACGTCATGATTTGTGACTGGCACTATGAGCGTCCCGATAAAACTGCCGTTTATTTCGCCATGAAAGGCTTGAATGTAGTGACTTGCCCGTGGAGACACCCCGAAAATGCGATTGCTCAAACGCGCGATATGTTTGATTTTAGAGCATCTGCAACTCCTGAAATGAAACCGCGTTATCAAGGAATGATGCAAACGGTATGGTCAGGAGCAGGAGCCTTTATGAAAGAATTTTACAATGAAGAAAGCAGTGCAAGAAACACGGCTTCGAAGTGTTTTCGAGCTATGTTTGAAGAAATAGAAAACCTTTCGTCGAATTAGGAAAGCTCAGAATGAAACGAAATATTATTGTTACTGGAGGAGGACAGGGGATTGGAAAAATAACCGTTCAGGAACTGCTTAATGCCGGCTATGGGGTAACTGTTTTTGAAGTGGATGATGAAGCCTTGGCAGAACTGGAGGCTGAAATGGAAAACGAGAACCTTTTGCTCTTAAAGGTGGATGTGGCTGATGAGTCTATGGTCAAGTCCGGAATTAAGTTTTCGGAGGAATTCTTTGGGGGTATTTATGGCTTGATGAATAATGCGGTTATTCATCGCAATGGGCCAATTGCTGATCTGAGTTTGGAGGAGTGGAACAGGGCCTTAGCGGTAAACCTGACCGGCCCCTTTTTATGTGCAAAGTATGCGGCACCAGCCCTTCAAAAAGCCAAGGGGACAATTATAAATATCTGTTCTACCCGTGCCTTGCAGTCTGAGGCAAATACCGAAGCCTATTCGGCCAGTAAAGGCGGATTGCTCTCGCTGACTCATGCTTTGGCAATGAGCTTATCGCCGGATGTTCGGGTAAATGCCATTAGTTCCGGCTGGGTTGACGTGTCCGGAATCAAGAAAAAATCAGAACTCAAGCCCGAGACGCTAAGTCCGGGAGATCATCTGCAACACCCTGCAGGTCGGGTGGGACGACCGGAAGACATTGCCCGGATGGTGCTGTTTCTGTTAAATCCGGAGAATGATTTTATCACGGGCCAGAACTTTGTAGTCGACGGTGGGATGACCCGGAAAATGATCTATCAGTAAGGTAATTGGAAGCCTACACTTTTTCCCGAAGCGGACAGCGGCTGGGAGCATGTTTTTCCACAATGCTGATCAGGTCGTTTCCTTTAATCGGTTTCGAGATGTAATCGTCACAGCCTTCGGCCAGTGCCCGTTGCCGGTCTGATTCCATGGCATAAGCAGTTTGCGCAATGATTGTCAGGTTGGGCCGGAACTTTTTAATTTCTTTGGTGGCAGTGTAGCCATCCATTACTGGCATGCGAATGTCCATCAGAACCTGGTCAATCTCAGGGGTTGACTTGCAGATATCTACTGCAGACAAACCATCCTTGGCCCGATAAAGCTTGACATTGAACTCGCTGAGAACTTCAGCCAGGTAAAGAAAATTAAATTCTTCATCTTCGGCAATCAGGATATGAATAAGGTTTGAATTCATCAGACTAGGTTTCAAGTTAAAATAAGAGGAAATTATGTATTCAAGTTAATGGTTTCCTTTTGATTTCGCAATTCAAAATAGTAGTTTTATTACAGGGAATTTCTCCGAACAAACTCAAAAGGACTTTTTATTCGCTTAAAGTCATTGGTCAGGATCATTTCTGCAGCCATCTGCCCAATTTGATCATGATTGGTTGAAATCGTGGAAATTCCTTCACAAAGCAGCTCCTTTACCGGACTGTCGTTATACGACAAAATACCAATGTCTTTTCCGGCTGTCCAGCCCCGTTGCTTCACCAGCTTGATCAGCTCATACAAGTCATTATCCGAGATAAGAATATAAGCTTCGTGCTGGTTGAGGCTTTCTTCTTTAAGCGAATTCAGAATTTGGTATTCGAACCCATGAATTTGATTGAAAATCTGAAATCCGCGGCTGATGTAAATGGAATAATATTCGTTGGTCGGAAAGACCAGGTTCAAGCGTTTGTATTTCTTTAAGAGGTCCAGAGCTTGGCCCAAAGCCTGCTGAATGTCTTTGTCGTATTCCTGATAAACAACCGGGTAGTCACGCAATGCCTCCAGGTTTTTATCAATAATCAGTACTTTTTCCTTGGGAATTTTTTTCACCACCGAACTAATATCCGCATGTTCATTTCTGAAATGGGGAAGAATGACAAAATAGTCGTAGTTCGTCAGGTTGTTGTTGATAATATCTTCAAACTCCGTCAAATCATAATTGTAGATAAACACATCTACACTTGCCTTGGAGCCAATGGTAGAGACAAAGGAGGCGTATAAACTTCGTTTGTAATTACTTAGTTTGTTAAATATCAGGGCTATTTTCAATTTTTTCCCCACAGCCGTTCGGTTGACGTAGTAGCCCTTTCCGCGGACAGCCAGTAAAACACCTTTTTCTTTCAGACGAACATAGGCTTTTTCAACCGTGTCGCGCGAAAGCAGCAGCTCTTCGCTGGTTTCGTTGATGGATGGAATGCGTTGTCCGTGCTTAAAGATGCCTGTTTCGATGTCGGAAAGGATAAGCTCTTCCACTTGCTTGTACTTGGGGACTTCAGAATCAGAATCTATTCTTGAAAATTGAGTCATGGTATTCTCTTGCAAATTTAACTAATGCGTATGCTCTGTAAAAATAAGAAATCCCACCATCTCGCCATGAATGATCCGGTTTATATTTGTGATTATTTCACTATCGGGCAACAAGAGGATTTGTTCTTGCTTACAGGTATTTTTTTCAGACCGGATTTTCTCCTGTCAAAAAACCATTATCTTCGTTTCAGACTAAATTTATTCAGAATGAAGAAAGGACTTTTTCTGTTGCTTTTTCCCTGGCTTTCCCTGGCTGCATTTTCACAGACTGAAACCAAAGAAGAACTCGTAAAAGAGGGGTGGAATTTTGGTGCCCTGCCGGCTGTAACTTTTGACACCGACTTGGGGTTTCAATACGGTGCGCTGGTCAATTTGTACCATTATGGTGATGGAAGCAGGTATCCGAAGTATAACCATTCGCTTTATTTTGAAGTTTCCCGCTTCACCAAAGGAAGCGGAATTTACCGTTTTTACTACGATTCGGATCAGCTGATTAAAGGGATTCAAAGCTCGGTCGATTTAACTTATCTGACGGATCAGGCTTACGACTTTTATGGTTTTAACGGCTATGATGCAGTGTTTAATGATTCCTGGGTGGATGACGAATCGGAGGATTACGTGTCGCGCGTGTTTTATGACTATGACCGGAAAATGTTTCGGTTCAAAGTTGACTTGCAGGGAAAGCTTGCCGGTTCAAAATTTCGTTGGATTGGCGGGATGAATTTGCTGAACTTTGAGGTGGCCCCGGTAAATCTGGAGAAGCTGAACAAAGGGAAAAAAGAAGATGACCTATTGCCTGATGTTGACGGCTTGTATGATAAATACCTGGATTGGGGCCTGATTTCAGCGGAGGAGGCCAATGGAGGTTTTGTTCCTGTTTTTAAAGGAGGTTTGGTGTTTGACACACGGGATAACAAGCCTCATCCGATGCGCGGGCAGTGGTCGGAAGCGGTGCTGGTGGTTTCGCCCAAGGTGTTGGGAGCCGAAAGCTCGTTTAGCAAACTGAGTTTGACGCACCGGCAGTATTTTACACTGGTTCCAAAGGATTTGTCGTTTGCTTATCGGTTGGTATATCAAACAATGTTGGGGGGAGAGGTGCCGTTTTACTACCAGTCGCAGGTGATTACCTCCATCATGACGGGCTCTACTTCAGAAGGGCTGGGAGGTTCAAGAACGCTTCGCGGCATTCGGCGTAACCGGGTGATTGGCGATGGTATTTTCTTTGGAAATGCTGAATTGCGTTGGAAAGTTGCCCGTCTTCAACTGCTGAATAATAACTTTTACATCGGACTTAATGGTTTTACAGACTTTGGAAGAGTTACCAAAAAGACGGCACTCAATCTGGATACCGATGTTTTTAATGCCTTCAGCTTGGCTAATGATCCAAAGGATTACTTTAATCCAGACAGTGAAGCGATGCACATTTCCTATGGAGTCGGTGTTCGGGTGGCGATGAATGAAAACTTTATAATAGCTATCGATTACGGGATGGCGGCCGATAAACGAGATGGGGATTCGGGCTTGTACATGGGCCTGAATTACTTGTTCTAAAAGGCTGAGTCGATCAATGGTTTTTAAGAGGGAAGGAGAGTTGGTTTTAAGGCCGGCTCTCCTTCCTTTTTCTGTTTTAGGCTAAGCCTTCTTCATGACAAATTTGAAGGATGGTTTCAGCCGTTGCTTCGATGTCGTTGTCCAAGCCCACCGAAAAGCGAACCAGCCCTTCCGAGAGTCCCATTTGGCGCTGCACGTCTTCAGGCACTTCCGAGGAAGTACTGGTTCCGGAGCAGCTGAACAGGGTTTTGAAATAGCCCAAGCTGACAGCCAGGTAACCCACATCCTGCTCCTGCATTTTTTGCATCAGGCTGTTGGCTTTTTTTACCGTGTGTGCATCAATCGCCAGCATGCCGCCATAGCCAAACTCCGGATTCATCAGCTGGCTGTGTAGCTCATGCTGTGGATGACTTTTAAGCCCCGGATAGTTAATGGGAATCCCGTTTTGATGGAGTTTCTCAGCCAATACCTGGGCGTTTTGGCTGTGCTGCTTCATGCGTAAATGCAGGGTGTGTATGTTTTTCAAAATGGATGATGAACGTAGCGGATCCAGCACCGGGCCAAGCAGCATGGCGGTTCCGTCGTTTACATTCGACAAATCGTGAATGAATTGGTTGGTTCCGCAAATGGCACCAGCTACGCAGTCGTTCTTTCCATTGATGAATTTGGTCATGCTGTAAACCACAATGTCGGCACCGAGTCGGGCTGGCGAGATAATCATGGGCGTAAACGTATTATCAACCATAAGTTTGATGTTGTGGCGCCGGGCAATGGCAGCCAGTCTGGGGATGTCAGAAACCTGTAGCAAGGGGTTGGTGACACTTTCCGTATAAATCACCTTGGTGTTTTCCTGAATAGCGGCTTCCACGCTTTCCAGGTCCGAAATGTTGACAAAAGTGACCTCAATCTGAAACTTTTTGAGGTAATTTTTCAGAAAGGCAAACGTGCCACCATAGGTGGTTACGCTGGTTACAATATGGTCGCCTGTGTTGCATAATTGAAGGAGCGAACACGTAATGGCCGCCATCCCTGAAGAAGTAACCCAGGCCGATTCGGTATCTTCCATGGCTGCCAGCGCATCGGCCAGGTATTTGTTGCTTGGGTTCCAGTGGCGCGAGTACAGGAAGCAGCCTTCCATGTGCCCCAGAAACGTTTCAAACATATCATCGCCATGCAAAAAGGTGTAGGTGGAGGAATCGGTGATGGAGGGATTTACGCCGCCAAATTCGCCAAAGTGCCGAAGTTTCTGAATGCGGCTTGCCGGATCATAGGTTGCCATAGTTTTATCGTTTAAATTTGCTTCAATTTAAACGAAGCGAACCTGAAAAAGCATGATATTTGAACAGGCCCGGGGCTATTGTTCAACATCTTGCAGAGGAGTTGAAATTGTCATACTTTCTACTTTTTCTTGAGAAAATGTTAGTATGCCGAGAAGGGTGTAAGCTTTCGGTAGCGGTTAAAAGCCTTTCAGAAAGAACGCAATGGCCACGCCCACATAGTTTCCGAAAGCATAGCCCAAAATACCTACCGTGAGTCCGGAAATGATGACTTCCTTGTTTTTCAGGGCTCCGGCAACAACCGGTACAAAAGGTGGCGAAAAGGTCAAGGCGGTCATGGTAATGATGGTCGTATCGGTATCCACTTTGAAAATACGCGAGAGAATGACATGGATGATCATTGAGCCATAAACGGCAAGTGCCACGTAAAGAAAAAGGTTCAGAAATTCAATCTGAAACATGCTTCTCAGGTCACTCATACTGGCGATGACCAGCGAAAAGACAATGATGAAATACATGCCTAGCTGAAAGGTTTTTTCAATACGGTTAATCTTTTTAATGGAGCTGAAGAGTAGGCCCAGCGTGGTGATAGTTAAAATGGCAACCACCATTTGAGCAGAAGGAGCAACTAGTAGGCTAAGTCCTCCTGCCACTGCAAAAATAAGCACGGATATGCCTAAGGCTTTTAGTAGCTGAGGCACTCCCTTGCGGGTCAGCATTCCTTGGTAATTATCCATTTGTTGGCTGCTTAAACTAAGCTCATTGGCCGGGATGTGAGCGTTTTCCCGGAAGGAAGGCAAAAAGGAATTCAACAGTCGCTGAGCTGCCGTCATAAAGAAAATCAGGCAAACGGCTCCAAGCATCATGTCATAGGTATGGGTCAGAATAAAAATATTGGGGTTCACTTCAAGGGCTGTGCTGATGGCTGCCAGGTTGGGGGTTCCTCCCGTGTAAATTCCAACGAGAAGGCCCGCTACTTTCCAGGCTTCGGCCAGCCCGTGATGCAGCAGAAAGTATCCGGAAAAAATGACAATTATTAAGGAGAGCATGGCTAAAACCAGCGAGAGCAAAGCTTTTTTGACCAACTTCAACCAGCGTTTGATATCGAGTGAAAATAAAAGCAAGGGAATGGCAAGTGGGATCACCAGAGTCATGATTAAATCCTGAAGGCTGGCAATGTTGTTGGCAATTACATCCGTTTCTGTAATGATTCCCTGTTGAAACAATTCGTTGACCTGATCGCGCGGCAGACTGGTGCTACTGGCAAGCAGCTCCCGAAAAGTCTGTGACTGTTTCGGAAAAATGCCGATATTCCCCAGTAACATGCCAATGGCGTAGGCCATTACAACAGCGCCAATCTTACTGCAAAACTTCGAAATATGGGTAAGGTAAATTAGTAAAACTGGGAAAGCAAAATAAAAGGTGATCAACACTATGCCTGGAATCATGATAAGCTGGAGTAGATAATTTGCGGTAAATATAGAAAAATGTTTTGTTAGATGGCTTCATTTTGCGTTTCAGCCTTTGCGGGACGACTGACCAACCGCCGTATTTTAATGTTGAAATAGGCAAATAGGATACTCATGAGCGGACTGATTAAGTTGAAGAAACAGTAAGGGAGGTAGTCGAAAGTAGTCACGCCCAATACGCGCGACTGCGTTGCCCCACAGGTGTTCCAAGGGATCAGAACGGAAGTCATTGTACCGGAATCTTCCAGCGTACGACTTAGCACTTCCGGCTTCAAGTTCCGGTCTTCATAGGCTTTGCGGTACATGCGCCCGGGTACGACAATGGCCAGGTATTGATCCGAAGCTGTGGCATTGAAAAAAATGCAGGTACCCACCGTGGAGCTTACCAATGCTCCGGTTGATTTGGCCATCTTCATAATGGGGCGGGTAATCCGCGACAGCAAACCTCCAGCTTCCATGATTCCTCCAAACACCATTGCTGAAAGAATCAACCAAATGGTGTCGAGCATGCCTCGCATGCCGCTGGTGCTTAGCAAGTGGTTGACGTTTTCATTGTGGGTAGATAAGGAAACATCGCCAAACATGGCTTGCATCGAACTGACATACGACGCTTTGGTATAGCTCATTCCACTGCCAGCAATTTCGCGTACCAGATTGGGTTGAAACACCACGGCAAAAACCGCCCCCAGTAAGGTACCAATCATTAGAGATGGAACAGGAGGAACTTTCATGATGATGATGCCGAACAAAATCACAGGAACCAAAAACAGCCAGGAGCTCGTATTGAAAACTTCCTCAATCGCTACTTTTACCAGCTCAATGTCGTGGATGGAGGAGTGGAACTCATAATTGAATCCAATGACTAAAAACAACACAAGCGTAATGATTAAGCTGGGTATAGTGGTAAATAGCAGGTACTGAATGTGGGTGAATAAATCGGTTCCGGCCATGGCTGGTGCCAAGTTGGTCGTATCGCTTAGGGGGGAAATTTTATCACCAAAATAGGCGCCCGAAATAATGGCACCGGCAACAAGGGGTTCGTTGAATCCGATGGCTTTGCCGATGCCCAGCAGGGCTACGCCAATGGTGGCAATGGTTGACCACGAACTGCCAGTAGCCACCGAAACCAGAGCGCTTACAATTACAGCAGTTACCAAAAACAGGTTCGGATTGATGATTTCCAAGCCATAATAAATCATGGCCGGAACAATGCCGCTGATCATCCAGGTACCGGCCAGCGAACCAATCAGCAACAAAATGAGCATGGAAGGCATGGCCGATCCAATGGTTTTGACGACATGCTGGTTGGTTTCCTCCCATTTTTGACCGTTGCGCCGGACGATAATACCTGCAATTGTTGCTGCCAATAATAAGGCAATTTGATTCGAGCCTGCCAAGGTGTCTTCAAACACAAAAACATTGATTGTGAGAAGAATTACCAGGCAAACAATGGGTAGCAAAGCCTCCGCTAAAGAGGGTGTTCTGTTTGTCGATACCATTTGGGCTAAAATTTAGGGAGTGCAAATAACGCAATAAATGCTAAAAATTAGAAATTTGCAGGCTCCAATCGACGTTTTGATGGGAAGAATTAATCATTAATTTTAGATAATTTCTTAAATTGTCAGGAAAAGTAAACCGTTATGTTATTTCGCATAGCGGAAAAAAAGAAGGAAAAAGCAAATTATGCGAATTCAGTTGGGGGTAATTTTCATTCGGACTTTTATGTTACTGTTAAGCTTGGGCGCTTTGGGGGAAGCTTATGCTCAGGAAGGTACTTTTTTGGAAGTGATTGGTCGGTTGAGTACCGATGATGGCAATAACAGCGATGTCAAGATTTTAATTTTAAAAAACGGCGAGGAGCAGGAAACCTTTACGCCGCCTCGTAACGGCCGTTTTCGGTTTGAATTCGATTACAACAATGAGTTTACCATGACCTTCTTTAAAGACGGTTACTACAAAAAAACGATCATTGTTTCGACCCACATTCCGCAGGAAGTGCTGGATGAAAACAGCGAGTTTCCTCCTTTTGAAATTGACGTGTCACTGGTGCGTGAAATTCCGGGAGTTGACAAAAGTTTTACCTACAAACCTGCCGGAAGGGTTTTTTACAACGGAAGTATTGATAATTTCGATTCTGAAGTTTACTTTTCCGATATTCAACTGGCCGAACAGGCTGCTAATGCCAGGGCACAGGAGCAGGCTTTAACAGAAGAGCAGCGAGCTGCCCAGGCTCAGCGTGAAGCCGATTATCAAAGGGCTATCACTGCAGCCAATAATTTAATTACCGATGAAAATTATGAAGCGGCCATTGAGCAGCTTCAGCAAGCCAGCAGTCTTTTCCCTGAACGCGATTATCCGCGTGATCGCATTGCGGAGTTAAATGATTTGATGAGTGCCTTGCGATTGGCAGAGGAAAGACGGCAACAGGCTGATCAGGCTTACCAGGAAAAAATCAGGCAGGCGGATGATCTGATGACTAGTCAAAATTATGAACAGGCTCAAAATACTTACCGTGAGGCATTGGAATTGAAACCGGAAGATGCTTATGCCACGGCTCAGATTACCCGGGCTGAAGAGTTGATGGCTCAGCAGCAATTGGATACTCAATACCAGAATTTAATCACACGGGCCGAAGAGTTTTATGCCGAAGGTAGCTTGCAAGATGCCAAAAGCTTATATCAGGAAGCTTTGCAGGTCAAGCCTTCTGAGGCTGCTTATGTGAATGAACAAATCGCTAAAATAGATACCGAGCTGGCTGCACAACAGGAGTTGGCTCAGCGGGAAGCGCAGTATAATGAGTTCATGGAGCAAGGGGAGCAGGCTTTTGGCAGGGAGAACTACCAGGAAGCTGTTGATGCATTCCGCCAGGCGTTAACCTTTATGCCCAACGATGAGACAGCACTGCAACGAATTTCTGATGCTGAAAACTCTTTGTTGGCCATTCAGAATCGTGAAAATTACAACCAGCAAGTGGCACAGGCAGAAGAAGCATTGAAAGAGGAAGATCTGGGCTTGGCAAAGTCGCTTTTCAATGAGGCACTAAGCTATTTGCCTGATGAAACTTATCCCAAGGAGCAAATTGCTAAGATTGATAAAACCATGGCTCAGCTGGCTCAATTCAATCAATTGGTTGAGCAGGCTGCGATGTTTGCTAGTCAGGAAGATTTCCAACAGGCCAAGCAGCTTCTGATGCAGGCATTGCTTATTCAGGAAGATGAAACGGTGAGAAATCGGGTGCAGGAAATGGATGAGCAACTGGCTCGTATTGCGATGGAAAATGAGTATGCCGACTTGATTAGTCGGGCCGACGAGGCCATGGCTGGTGAAACTTATGCGCAGGCGAAATCACTCTACACCCAGGCACTGGCATTGAAGGAAGAGGATTATCCGGCGGCACAGATTCGGGAGATTGATGCCATCCTGGCTCGACTTGCCGAGCAGCAGCAACTGGATGAACAATTCAATACATTGATGACCACAGCAGAAGCTGCCTTTGGTCGTGCCGAATACCCGGCGGCACTGGAAAGCTTCAAGGCTGCCCTGGCGATTAAGTTTGAAAATCAGTTGGTCAAAGACCGGATTGCGGCTACCGAAGATCAGATCCTTCAGCTGGAGCAAAAGCAACAGTTTGATGCCCTGGTTGCACAGGCAGATCAGGCTTTTGAAAGTGAATTGTATGAGCAGGCAAAAACAGCTTACCAGGAGGCTTTGCTTCTGCTTCCTCAGGAAAGTTATCCGCAAAATCAGCTTGATCGAATTGAGCAGCTTGCGGCACAACTGAAAGCAGAGGAGCAGTTAGCTGCCGACTACCAGGCAGCAATTGAGGCTGGTGATGACTTGTTGGCTGCTGAAAATTATGCCATGGCCCGAAACAGCTACCAAACGGCTTTGGGGCTGAAGCCGAATGAGGCCTATCCGCAGCAAAAAGTAACAGAAATTGATGCTATTTTGGCCCGACTAGAGCAGGAACGCCTGGCGGCAGAAGCGACACGTGCTGCCTACAACGAGCTTATTCAGGGGGCGGATGCAGCTCTGACTGCCAAACAGTATGCTGAAGCTCGTCAAGGATATGAAGAAGCACTGGGCTTACTTCCGGAGGAAAATTATCCGCAGGAACAACTGGCTGAAATTGATCGCCTGGTTGAACAGGAGCGTGAAGCTGCCTTTCAAAATGCGATTGCATCGGGCGACCAGTTTTTTCAGTCCGAAAATTACAGTGAATCGAAAAGTGCCTACAGCAGTGCGTTGGAAATAAAGCCGAATGATGCTTATGCGCTGGCTCAGATTGCGCGGATTGGGACGATCTTGGATCAGTTGGCTCAGGACCAGTTGCAACGCGAAAAGATGCAGCAGGATTACAATGAGAAAATTAAAAATGCAGATTTGGCATTCAATAACTCGCGTTTTGGCGAAGCCCGAACCTTATACCAGCAAGCCAATACCTTGATGCCGGATGAAACCTATCCGACAGAACAACTGGCTAAGATTGATGCTTTGTTGGCTGAGATTCAGAAACAGGAAGAACTTAACCAAACCTACGCACAAACGATGCGTCAGGCCGAAACGGCTTTTAAAGCAGAACAGCTGGAGGAAGCCTTGCGTCTTTTTCAGGAAGCTTCTGCTTACAAACCCGAAGAGCAGTTGCCGATTCAGCGCATTGCTGAAATTGAGCAACTATTGGCTGAGCGGGAAGAACTGGCTCGACTGGCTGCTGAAGAAGAGCAACAGCGTTTGGCTGTTTTGCAAGCTAAGCAAGAGCGTTACGATGCAGCCCTGGCTGAAGCACAGCAGGCTTTTGAGCAAAAAGAATATGCTGATGCCAAGAGACACCTGGTGGGTGCCCTTACCATTTTCCCGGATGAGCAGTACCCGAAAGACCGCATCGCCCAGATTGACTTGCTGATTGAGCAGGAAGCTCAGGAACGCATGGCACAGCTTCAAAAGGCGCAGCAGGATTCGCTTTTGCGTGTTATTCAGTTGGCCTACGATCAGAAAGTCGCTGCAGCCGGGCAGGCCGCTGCCATGGAAGAGTTTCAGAATGCCATTGCTCTTTATGGTGAAGCCAAAGAGATTATTCCGGCCAATTCGCCGGAGCTTGATCGCCGGATTGAGCAGTTGAAGGAACAGTTGCGTCAACAGCAAGGCCTGGAAGCTAGCTATGCCTTGGCTATTCAGGAAGGAGATCGGTATTTTGAGAGTCAGGCTTGGATGGAGGCGCAAGCTCAGTATGAAGAAGCATTGATTTATAAGCCTGATGAAACTTATCCGAAAGAGCAACTGTTGCTGGTGAATCAGAAAATTCAGGAGCGGGAGCTTGCTTACACGGAGGCCATTCGTTCGGGGGATCAGTTGTTTGATGCTGAAAATTGGCAAGCGGCCAAAGAAAAGTATCAGGAAGCCTTGCTGGTAAAACCGCTGGAGCAATATCCGGCCAATCAGTTGGTGTTAATTGATCAGAAAGAAAAGGAGCGGGTAGTGCTTGTGTCCGAACAAGCTGTAGTTGAAGAACAGGAGCCTGCTCCGGTGCTGGTTGTTCAAACCAACGACCGGGAGGCTTATAACTCCTACATTGCCTCAGCGGATGAGAATTATGGCAAGCAGGATTACAAGGTGGCTCAATATTATTACCAGAAAGCGTTGAGTGAGCGTCCGGCTGAAAGTTATCCGAAACAGCGTTTGGATGAAATTCGGGAAATAATCAATAAGAGCATGAGTCAGCAAGAGCTGGCCGATTATGAGAGCGCTATTCTGCAGGCTGATCAGGCTTTTGCCGATAAACAATACCGCATCTCAAAATTCTACTATAACAAAGCGCTGGAAATTAAATCGTGGGAACAGCATCCTAAAGATCAGCTTCAGGAGATTCAGCGATTGACCAATTCCTTGCTTTCGAAATTGAAGGAAGAGGAATACCAGGAATTGATTGCGAAGGCTGATGAGGCGTTTGTTCAGCGAAATTATTCGGTGGCCAGAGCTTATTACAACCGGTCGCTTGCGGTGAAGCAAGATGAATCCTATCCTAAAATCAGGCTGGATGAGGTTGCTGAACAGATTGAGAAGGAGTTGAAAGGTGCCGATGAGCAGGCGTATGAAAAACTGATTGCGGATGGAGATCAGGCTATGTTGACCAAAGATTACAGCATGGCGCGTTTTTATTATCAAAAGGCCTTGGGATTAAAGCCACAGGAAAACTATCCGCAACAGCAGTTGGAAATTATCAAGGAAAGCCTGAAAGCCACCGAATAAGTGGTTTCATCACATTCTTTTAAAATGAGGATGATTGCTGAGGACAAGCTTTGAGCGGAAGTTAATTCTTATTGATGTAGCGTGTAATGACCGAGCTTAATTCGTTCGGGTCAACAACGCCTTCCGCGATCCACTGAACGTTTCCTTCTTTGAATAGGATGAGTGTCGGGATACTTTTCACTTGGTAATGGGAAGCAATAAACGGGTTGTTGTCAACATTGACTTTGACGATTCGGATGCTTTCCTTGAAGGTGCTTTTAACTTCCTTCAGAATAGGTGGGATGGCTTTGCAAGGCTGGCACCAATCAGCATAAAAATCAACTAATACCGGACGTTCTGACTTGATAATACTCTTAAATCTTCTACTCATTTTTTTTCTTCTTCATTTGGGTTATGATCATATAAGCCAGGTCCCCAACAAGGTACCCTGCAACAGCTCCCCATAAGGTGGAATAGTACCACACGGATTTTATGGGGCAACTGCCGGATGTGCATCCGATGAGCTTCCAGTAAATCAATCCACCGAAAGCTCCGGCAAGTAAGAAGATTAATTGTATTCGGTATTTTTTTAACGGACCAATCATTGATTTTTAAGTTTAAACATCGTTGAGCTTGATTGGTTTTTAAATCTTAATCGATAATAATGATGAGTGATAGATTCGATAAAAAAAGAAAAAGGTTGTCAAAAATGAATTGACAACCTTTTAAGTTGAGCGGGAGACGAGATTCAAACTCGCGACCCTTAGCTTGGAAGGCTAATGCTCTATCAGCTGAGCTACTCCCGCAAATAGTGAAATTCCAAACTTTGGACTTTGAAATTTCTGATGTTGTGGGGAGAGCAGGATTCGAACCTACGAAGTCATAAGACAGCAGATTTACAGTCTGCCCCAGTTGGCCGCTTTGGTATCTCCCCATTTGAATATCTGAAGGATAGAATTTTGGAGGATTTGAATTTTCGCTATAAAAAATGCAAATCGTTATTCAACTTCATCAATTCGTCAATACTTTTTGAACTTTGGTCGTAAAAATAGACAATTGCTTGTTTGATTTTACGCTTTTTATGAGCCGAATCTCAGATTCGAACTGAGGACCCCGAGATTACAAATCACGTGCTCTGGCCAACTGAGCTAATTCGGCAGGTGGGTAAGCTACCTGTGTCGCACCGCTACAACCACCTACCCTTGCTGCCTTCCGACCCTGGGGGGATTCAGCGGGAGCTGGTCGCACAGGACTTACCCGGCGACAAAAGTAGAAAAAATTGTATTCTTCGCAAACGAAATTTGCGTTCTCGTTAATTCTTGCTAAAATGGCATAAAAAAAAGAGTCAAAATCGGGTGTGATTTTGACTCTTTTTTCGAGTGAACCTGAAGGGACTCGAACCCCTAACCTCCTGATCCGTAGTCAGGTGCTCTATCCAATTAAGCTACAGGTCCTTTGCAAATGCGATGCAAATATAGCACATTTTTGAAGAAACGGTCAAATTATTTTGACCTTTTTTCTCATTTATATTTTCTCATTTTATCGTCAATAGTTACATCTTCCTGAAAAACAGTTTGTATCTTGATGTAGGTCATTAACTTTTCGGTGCCATTATTTTTCAACTCCTGGTGGATTTGTTTCACCAAGTCCATTAATTCGTCAAATTTTCCTTCAATAACGGTCTCAAAAGGGCATACTTGGTAGGTTAAACCGGATTGTTCGATGAGCTTTATGGCAACATCCACCAAATCGTAGCTATTTTTTCCTTCAGCTTGTGGAAGCACTTGCAGGGCCAGGTTAATTTTATTCTCTGTCATCATTATTCTTATTTATAAATTCTTGAATTTCTTCAATCGATAGTTTCTTCACGTTGGTGATAATTACATTTTCGCTCAAGAAATTGCCATATTGGTTGCATTCGTCAATGAACGATTTGAAAGTGGTGTGTAAGTTCTGTTTGAGCGGAAACAGAAAAATGGCAGTGGCTATAGGGCCTTGAAAATTGATTCCTTCCAGCTCTCCTTCACTTTCCTTCAGAAAAAATTGAAATTCACTCTCCACCAGTTTTTGCTGTGTTTCGTTGAAGGCCGCGACCGGCGTTTCGTGCAGTAAGGCCGCAAAATAGCGGATGTTTTGTCCTTTGCCACCCAATCCGGTTGAGATGAACACTTGTTGTTCGCCCAGCAACGAGCTTTGAATGACCATTCGGCTTTCCTGCAGGGCAAGCACCGACCAGCTTTTGATTTCATCGGATGCTTGTTTCTGGAACGCTTCAATGGTTCGAAAGGCTTCCACATTGTCGAGACCTGCCAGTTGAACCAGTAGTTTCTTTTTGTCTTCCAGGCTTATTGTCGGGTCGTACAGGTCTTTGCTGGCTTGGGGGAGTAGCGACTCATCCGGTTTTTCATTTCGTTGTTTTCGAGCCATATCAAAATAAGCCATCTGCAGTTCAATATCAATTTGCTCTTCCAGGATATTGAAATCTTCCGGCAGCTTATTGATGGCATCTTGTATGTGTTTCAAGTTGTTCTCGTCTTTCATGGCTATTTCCTTCTATTTACAAAGTTAACGTAATCCCAAAATCCGGCACGGCTTTTCCTTTATTTTTCAATTCTTTTTATAAAACTTGAATATCTTTGCACCGTTATTTTAATTTAATTCAAATTAGCATAGAGGAAACAGTGGGTGAGGCTTTCTGAGGTAAAAAATAATGAAACGGTAATAATAACCAAGGTTTTGGGCCATGGCTCCTTCCGGAAACGGATTATGGAAATGGGCTTTGTACGGGGGAAAGAAGTTAAAGTCATAAAAAATGCTCCGTTCAAAGGGCCTATTGAATTCAAAATTCTGGATTACAATATTACTTTACGTCGATCTGAAGCCAGTTTGATTGAGGTTATGTTGCTTGATGAGGTCACGGAAGAGCTTTCTACTGGCTTTGACGGGGTAATTGATCAGGAAACGCTAAAAGAATCGGCCTCGGAAAAGGGGCGAATCATCAATATTGCCTTGGTGGGTAATCCGAATTGTGGGAAAACAACGCTGTTTAATTTTCTTTCAGGTTCCAAAGAACATGTGGGGAATTACAGTGGGGTGACCATTAGTGCTAAAAAAGCCTCATTTTCAAAATTTGGGTTTCAATTTAATCTTGTTGACCTGCCCGGAACCTATTCGTTGACAGCTTATTCTCCGGAAGAGATTTATGTTCGTAAATACATTTGGAAAGAAACTCCCGACATTGTAATTAATGTTGTCGACTCTTCCAATCTGGAGCGCAACCTGTTTTTGACCACGCAGCTGATAGATATGGATATCAAGGTAATTTGTGCCTTGAATATGTACGATGAGTTGTTGAAAAATCAAGGAAGCCTCAATTACGAAAAGATGGGCAAGATGATGGGGATTCCCATTATTCCGACCGTCAGCTCGAAGGGGAAAGGCATTGATGATTTGCTCCAAAAAGCCATTGAGGTTTATGAAGATCGCGATCCGATTGTTCGGCATATTCATATTAACTACGGACAGGAGATTGAAAAGGCAATTCAGCGCATCCGAACTAAAATAAAAGAAAACAAGCCAATTACCGACAAAATTTCCTCTCGGTTTATGGCCTTGAAATTATTGGAAAAGGATAACGAAACCTTGTTCAATTTATCGCGCTACTCTAATTTTGATGAAATAAAAGCCATTACCAAGGAGGAATCTCATCGCATTGAATCGCTTTACAATGAAGATAGCGAGACGGTGATTACCGATGCTAAGTATGGGTTTATTGCTGGTGCGCTAAAAGAAAACTTCAAACAAAAAAGAAACTCAGGAAAATCACGGTCCGATAAAATTGATCATTTTTTGACACATCCGCTGTTGGGGATGCCCATTTTTATTGTGTTGATTTTTATCGCCTTCTACACTACGTTTAGCTTGGGGAGTTACCCGATGGGATGGATTGAAGAACTGGTGGGGGGACTGAGTAATTTAGTTTCATCATGGATGCCGTCAGGTATGTTGCGTGACCTACTGACCAATGGAATTATCGATGGAACCGGAAGTGTATTGGTTTTCTTGCCCAATATTTTGATCCTGTTCTTTTTCATATCCATCATGGAAGATTCGGGCTATATGGCCCGTGCAGCGTTTATTATGGATAAAATTATGCACTATTTTGGGCTGCATGGCCGTTCCTTTATTCCGATGGTGATGGGCTTTGGATGCAACGTGCCGGCCATTATGGCCACCCGAACGCTACGTAGTCCAAGCGATCGCCTGCTGACCATGCTCATCATTCCCTTCATGTCGTGTAGTGCACGATTGCCTGTGTATGTCTTATTTATTTCGGCTTTCTTTCCCAGTAATCCGGGGCTTGTTTTAGTTGGAATCTATTTTACTGGGATTTTTGTCGCTTTTCTGATGGCGCAGCTTTTCAATCGAACGATTTTTAAAAGCAAGGAAACTCCTTTTGTGTTGGAGCTTCCACCATATCGGATTCCGACTTTGCGAAATGTGTTGATGCACATGTGGGATAAAACCTGGCAGTACCTAAAGAAAATTGGAGGAGTTATCCTGCTCGGAGTCATCATTATTTGGGCCTTGGGGTATTTCCCACGGTACGATGTGGAAGCGGAGAAACAAGTTGTTCAGACTGTTGAGCTTCAGCAGGAATCAACGCTGGACCGTCCGTCGGCGAACCTCCATCAGATGGAGTTGCAACAAGAGGCTGCTCGCCTGCAAAATTCTTATCTGGGGCGAATTGGTCAGTTTATTGAGCCTGCTATGCGTCCGCTCGGTTTCGACTGGAAAATGAGTGTAGCTTTGTTGGCGGGGCTGCCAGCCAAGGAGATTGTAGTAAGCACCATGGGGGTACTTTACCAGGTTGATGATGGTGGTGATGTCAGTTTGACCCGCAAACTGAGGCAGGAACGTTATTTGTCGGGTCCCAAGCAAGGTGAATTAATCATTTCAGTGCCTGTTGCCTTGGCGTTTTTGATCTTTATTTTAACCTATTTTCCATGTATTGGAGTTATTGCCACCATTAAAAATGAATCGGGAAAATTGTATTGGGCAATTTTTACGATGGTTTATACCACCGCGCTGGCTTGGGTTTTAGCTTTTGTAACATTGCACCTGGCTCGGTTGTTCTTTTAGTATAGAAGGGCAGCGTGCCTTATTGGATAGAGAAGTTTATGGTTCAGGAAATCTTGACATACCTTATTTTATTGATTGCCATTGCGGTTATTGTCCGTAAGGTGTATCGGGTGGTACGTTCCGTGAGTCAGGCGAAACGAGGAACTTCTGAGCCTGATAAATGCGGGATCTGCGCAACAGGCTGTGCGATTAAGGATATGAAGGAAAATCAAGCCTGTCCGCCAGGAACAGGCTTTTCAGAAAAGCAGGCTTAAAGATTTTTAAATTTTTGAATGGTGGCAATCGGATCGTCTGCCTTGAAGATGAAGCTTCCCGAAACCAACACGTCAGCACCTACATCATAAAGGTTTGCACCAGTTTCAAAATTGACACCCCCGTCTACTTCAATTAAGCATTTAGGGTTTTTTGAAGCCACCAACTCTTTCAGTTGTTTAATCTTTTTGTACGTATTCTTGATAAAGCTTTGTCCGCCAAAGCCCGGATTGACTGACATGATCAGTACCATATCCAGATCACCAATAATGTCGTCGAGTAAATGAACCGGCGAATGGGGATTCAGACAAACACTGGCTTTCATCCCTTCATTTTTAATTGAATGTACGGTTCGGTGCAAATGGGGGCAGGTTTCGTAGTGTACGGTTAAAATGGAAGCTCCGGCCTGACGAAAAGGGACAATGAAATCGTCGGGGTTTGAAATCATCAGATGAACATCCAACGGCTTGGTTGCAATTTCGGCCACTTTTTCAATGACAGGAATTCCAAAAGAAATGTTGGGAACAAAAACTCCATCCATTACATCGCAGTGAATGTAATCGGCTTCACTTTGGTTGAGCATTTCAATATCGGCTTGCAGGTTGCCGAAATCGGCAGATAAAATCGAAGGCGCTACGAATCTTGTGGTCATGAATTGATAATTTTGCCACAAAGGTAAGTTATCTCCGGCTTATTTGAAATCCGAAAGTGCGGGAGTACCGTATTTATTGTCCTAAGTAGGTTTTTAACAGTCGGTTGCGGTAGTTGTTTTTTAGTCGTTTTATGGATTTTTCTTTGATTTGTCTAACCCGCTCTCGGGTTAAATTAAAGATGTCTCCAATTTCTTCCAGCGTATGTTGGCGGTATCCGCTCAGCCCAAAATAATACTTCAGAATTTCGGCTTCCCGCTCGCCTAAAGTCATCAGAGTTCGTTCAATCTCTTTCTTCAGCGAGTTGTTCATCAGTCCGTTGTCCGGGCTTGGCGACTCGTCATTCAGCATCACATCGTACAGGTTGTTGTCGTCTTCATCGCGCATGGGGGCATCCATAGAAACATGGTGACTGGATACTTTCATGGAATCTTCAACAACTTCAGCTGTTGTTTCCAGAATTTTGGCCACTTCTTCGGCCGTGGGTTCACGTTGGTATTCCTGCTCAAGTTTGGAAAAGGTCCGGTTAATCTTATTAATTGACCCAATTTTGTTGAGTGGTAAGCGAACAATGCGGGCTTGTTCGGCCAGTGCTTGCAGGATGGATTGACGAATCCACCATACGGCATAGGAAATGAATTTAAATCCACGGGTTTCATCAAAACGTTCGGCTGCTTTAATCAGCCCCAGGTTGCCTTCATTAATCAAATCCGGAAGGCTTAAGCCCTGGTTTTGGTATTGTTTTGATACAGAGACTACAAAGCGGAGGTTTGCTTTGATGAGTTCTTCCAGCGCAGCGCGGTCGCCTTTTTTAATACGTTTAGCCAGTTCAACCTCTTTTTCTGCGGTTAACAAGTCCACCTTACCAATCTCATGCAAATACTTATCAAGCGATAAGGTCTCCCTGTTGGTTACTTGTTTGGTAATCTTTAACTGTCTCATCCAGTTCGGTATCAGTGTTCAGTTTATAAAATGAAAATAAATCAATCTTTGCTTTTGTCGAAGTGAAAATAGTTATATAATGCGGAAAATTTATAATTCTATACATTTTTTTCATGAGTAGCACAAATTTTGCCGGAAACTGGGGGTTTCCCTTCATGAATGAACCAAAAAGACGTTTTTTTGTTTAAAAAATTCCCCGACCTTGGAGAAAAAAAGCAGAGAAAATAGAATCTTTTTTGGGGAATAACTACTTATTACTTATTATTGCAGAATATTTCTAGAGTTTACTATATCCAGATATTTTCCAAAAATACATTTTACTTTTCTCCTCCGAGCATTTTATAGATGTAATTAATTTTCAAAAAATATGTACGACATTATTGAATTAAGCAAAAAGTTGGTTCCCGAACTTAGGGATATCGCTAAGGAGCTTAACATTAAGAAAGTGGAATCTTTCAAAAAACAAGACCTGATTTACAAGATCTTAGACACTCAAGCGATCATCGCTTCTGAGAAGAAATCAGATTTCCCGAAGAAAGAAAGAGGTCCCAAAAATAAACCAACCCAAGGGAAAGAACCCAAGGATGAAACGAAAAACAAACCATCCGGCGATGAGGAAGAAAAACAGGATGGAGCCAAACCCAAAAAACGTAAACGCACTACTGTAATTAAAGCCGGTTCGTTTTTTGATAAGAACAGAAAATCAGCTGAACCTACTGAAAAGCCTGAGGAAAAGAAAGAGGTTGAGCTTCAGAATAAAAAAGAAGAAGAGCCGAAAGAACAACAGCAACAAGCTTCAAAACCCAGCGTTACTGTTAAGAAGGCAGAAAAAGGCCCACAAGAGCAATCCGCTCAAAAACACACCCCAAAAGATCAGAAAAAAGACCAGCCCGAGCGCAAGCCCAAGCACCCAAAATGGGAAAACAAAGGAAAACATGGCAATGGTGGTCCTGATAAATCGTATGAATTTGAGGGAATCATAACCAACTCGGGGGTTTTGGAAATTATGCCTGACGGATATGGTTTTATGCGTTCTTCGGACTATAACTACCTGAACTCTCCGGATGATATTTATGTGTCGCAATCTCAAATCAAGTTGTTTGGATTGAAAACCGGAGATACAATTACCGGAACGATTCGTCCGCCTAAAGAAGGCGAAAAATACTTCCCGTTGATTAAAGTGATGGAAATCAATGGAAGAACACCTGATTATATTCGTGATCGTGTGCCTTTTGATCACTTGACACCGCTTTTCCCGAACGAAAAATTCAACTTGACCGGAAACGGACATGACAATATTTCGACTCGCGTAGTGGATTTGTTTGCACCAATTGGTAAAGGCCAGCGTGGTTTGATTGTAGCCCAGCCTAAAACGGGTAAAACCATGTTGCTGAAGGAAATAGCCAATGCGATTGCAGCCAACCACCCGGAAGTTTACATGATTGTTTTGTTGATTGATGAGCGTCCGGAAGAGGTGACCGACATGGCTCGCAGCGTAAATGCTGAAGTGATTTCGTCAACCTTTGATGAACCTGCTGATCGTCACGTACGTGTTGCCGGCATGGTTTTGGAAAAAGCAAAACGCATGGTGGAATGTGGACACGATGTGGTTATTCTGTTGGATTCAATTACACGTTTGGCGCGTGCTTATAACACAGTAGCTCCCGCTTCTGGTAAAGTACTGTCGGGTGGTGTTGATGCCAATGCGCTGCACAAACCCAAGCGTTTCTTTGGTGCTGCACGTAACATTGAAGAAGGTGGTTCATTAACCATTCTTTCAACGGCACTGACAGAAACCGGTTCGAAAATGGATGATGTGATCTTCGAAGAATTTAAAGGAACAGGTAACATGGAACTGCAGTTGGATCGTCGTTTGTCGAACAAGCGTATTTTCCCTGCTGTGGATATTGTTTCTTCAAGTACGCGTCGTGAAGACTTATTACTGTCTAAAGGAATGATGGACAAAGTTTGGATTCTGCGGAACTATCTGGCCGATATGAATTCGCTTGAGGCGATGGACTTTATAAAGACCCGCTTGATGCGCAGCAATTCGATTGAAGAGTTCCTGATCTCGATGAATAGTGAATGATAATCCGAAAAGGAATGAAATAATAAAGCCGTTTGCATTAATTGCAAACGGCTTCTTTTTTTTAGTGAATTTCCTGCGTTTGTTGCTTCAGGAATTCAAGCTCATCCGCTTCCAATAGAGGAGCTAGCTTTTTATACACCTTTTGATGGTACTGATTCAGCCAGTCAATTTCTTCTTTGGTCATCAGCTGGGTGTCAATTAATTTCAGATCAATGGGGCAAAGGGTGAGTGTTTCGAAAGCCAGAAAGCGGCCGAATGGTGTTTCTTCTTTTTCTGTGCATACAATCACATTTTCAATTCGAATGCCATATTCGCCTTCGCGGTAAAGGCCGGGTTCGTTGGATAATACCATGCCGGGCTTAATGGTTTGCTCATTGTACTCCTGTCGGATGCTCATGGGGCCTTCATGCACATTCAGGAAGTAGCCGATTCCATGACCGGTGCCATGCCCGTAGTTTAAGCCGTTTTTCCATAAATGCATTCGCGCGTAAGCATCCAGGTTGCTTCCCAATGCTCCGGCAGGGAACTGAGCCATGCTCAATCCGATCATGCCTTTCAGCACCAAGGTGAAATCCCGTTTTTGTTGAGCGCTTGGGCTTGAAAGAGCGATGGTGCGTGTGATATCTGTTGTTCCGCCTAAATATTGTCCGCCGGAATCAAAAAGCAGCATGCCGTCCTGGTTAATTTCAGCAGCTGTTTCTTTGCTTACCGAGCGATGTACGATGGCTCCATTGGCATTTAACCCAACGATGGGGTAGAAGCTGTTTCCCTGAAAACCGTCTTGCTGAGCCCGGAAGTATTCCAGTTTTTCAACAACATCATACTCTGTCAGATTTGTTTGGCCAACGTTTTGGTTAAGCCAATGCAGGAGCTTAACCATGGCTGCTCCATCCTTTTTCATCGTTTCGCGAAGATGAATAATTTCAAAGGTTGACTTTTGGGCTTTCAGCAGAGTAGGCGCTGAGGTTTGTTCAACAAGCTGAATTGTTGGCGGAATAGCAGCTATGGAAGCCTGGTTGGTTCGCGCCGAATCAATCATGATGGTTGTATCTGGTGATAGCTGGGACAGAAAACTGTAGAATTCAGTATATGCTTTAAGCTGAATTTGATCCTCCTGCAACTTCGCTGCTAATTCTGAATCCATTTTTTTTGAATCGACAAACAGCACTTTTTCTTTTTCGGATAAAAATGCGAAGCCAACAAATACGGGGTTGAAATCAACATCTGTTCCTCTCAGGTTGAAGGTCCAGGCGAGGTCATCCAGCGCTGTGATTAAGGTGGCATTGGCGCCGTTAGTTTTCACAAAATTCAGGATGGCACTGATCTTATCGGTCCGTTTGGTACCGGCATATTGCAAGTCGTGTTCAAAAATCGGGTTATTGGGCAGGGGAGGACGTTCTTCCCAGTCTGCAGACAGCAAATCGCTGGTATCTTTCAATGTCAGACCTCCCGTAGCCAAGGCTTTGCTCAGCTGGTTGTATTGTAGAACAGACAAGCATGCAAAGTCGGTTCCAACGGTATCACCTTCCTTTAAGGAATTATTTAGCCACTCGGCAGGTTCAGGCGTACCGGCAACCCGCTGTTTCATAAGTTCAATTCCGGTGTTTTGCAATTGCTGGCCGGCCTGAAGAAAGTAACGCGAGTCGGTCCATAAAGCTGCTTTTTCGTGGGTTACAACCACCAAACCTGCCGAGCCGGTAAAGCCGCTGATGTAGCTTCTGGCTTGCCAGTGGGTGGGCATGTATTCACTTTGGTGCGGGTCTGTTCCGGAGAAATAACAGGCCTGTACGCCTGCTTTTTTCATTTGCAACCGCAGTTGCGCTATTCTTTGGGGTATAATTTCAGGTGTGTTCATTTAATTTTTTTAAGATGTTTTTCATTGATTGTGCGGGCAGCTCGTCCAGGTTGACTTCCGATGGATGGTAGAACTCGATGGATGCAATATCGTCCATCGGTTTTAATCCGGTGAGTGTTTCCAGTTCAACCAGAAAAGCCAGATCCAGCGTCATTACTTCCATGCCGGCAAAGGGGTAGGTGTTGGGAAACGACGCGAAATAGGTCATTTTTTTCACGCTTGTTCCCAGTTCCTCCTGAATTTCGCGGGTCAATGCTTCTTCGGCTGTTTCCATCGGATCAACAAATCCACCGGGGAAATCCAGTTGCCCTTTATGGGGGTCTACGGCTCTTCGGGCCAGCATGATTTTTCCTTCGGGATCAAAAATAATGGCGGCAACAGCCGCCGAAGTATTAAAGAAATAGTGAAAGCCGCAATGCGGGCATTTTTTGGAACGATCGCCCGACTGCCTCAATTGGGTTGAGCCACAGCTGGGGCAGAACTTAAAAATTTTGTTTGGATGTTGTGCTTGTGTCATTATTTAATTATTGCCATTGATTTTAGCCAGTCGATGAAAAGTGCTGGCCACTTTGCTGCCGGAATATCCCGGTCGGTCATTCCAAAGCCATGTCCTCCCTTGGCGAAAATATGAAGTTCGGCAGGGATGGCGTAATCTTTTAATGCCCTGTAAAAAGCAATTGAATTTTCGGGAATGACGGCCTTATCATCATCGGCTAGAACAAAAAATGTGGGTGGAGTGTTTTCCGTTACCCATAGTTCATTGGAAAATTGCTTGGCGATTGACCAATCATTGGTTTCACCAATCAAATTTTTTCTTGAGCCCATGTGTCCGATACCTTCTTTGAAGCTAATGACGGGATATAGTAGAAGCATGAAGTCGGGACGGGCACTTATTTCCTGAAAAGGAATTGCGGTATTGGGAGCTGCCCAGTCAAAATGAGTTCCAGCCGTCGAGGCCAGGTGTCCTCCAGCAGAAGAGCCGGCAATACCGATCTTTTGAGGGTCAATTCCCCATTCCTGGGATTTTGAGCGGGTGAGCCGGATGGCCTGCAAGGCATCGGTCAGGGGGATTTCTGAGTTGCCATAGGGCAGGCGGTATTTTAAAACAATTCCGGTAATACCTTGACTTTTCAGGTATTCGGCAATGCGAAATCCCTCGTGGTCGATGGCTTCAATCCAGTAGCCCCCTCCGGGACAAATGATTACAGCCGCGCCGGTGTTTGTTTCCTGACTGGGTTGGTATATAAAAAGCTCAGCTTTTGAAATGTTCTTGTAACGGTAGGTACCTCTTTCCTGGTAATAGTCTTCTTCTCCCGGTGGATTGTTTTTATTGGGAGCTCCGTTCGCCCATAAGTCAAGCTGAAAGTCTTGTGCCATAATTGATGTGGAAAGAATAGTTAGATATAAAAGAAGTGCTATTCGGTTCATAGGTATGTTTATTTGGTCTATTCGGGTAAAATTACAAATAAATGGCACAAAATAAATTTAAAAGGAAGTGATTGGGAGTTCATATTCTTCAAATAATTATTTTTGCAGCATGTTTTTCAATTTGTTTTTAACAGGCTTGTTTATTGGGGTTGCAGTGTCCATTCCTTTGGGACCAATTGGTGTATTGATTATTCAGAGAACTGTAAATAAAGACCGCACCGCAGGCTTTTTGTCGGGGATGGGAGCGGCGACTTCGGATGCCATTTATGCGATTGTTGCCGGATTCAGTTTAACCTGGCTAATTGATTTTATCCGACAATACCAATTGACGTTTCAAACACTGGGCGCCCTCATTATTTTTCTGTTGGGTGTACATATCTTCCTGAAGAATCCTGTAAAAGACATTCGGCGGTTACGTCGGAAAGGATCTTCTTACTTGCAGGACTATGTTTCTACCTTCCTGATTACCTTTCCTAACCCTTTGGTTATTTTTGTTTTTCTGGCGGTGTTTGCCAGTTCCGGTATCGTGCTGAATATCGACCGGCCTTACCAGTCGTTTTTCATTGTCTTCGGAGTCTTCTCCGGAGCATGTCTTTGGTGGTTGTTTCTTACCGGCTTGGTTAGTTTATTTAAGCATCGTTTTAACCTGCGGTTGCTTTGGTGGTTTAATAAAATTGCCGGTGTTATTATCTGGATTTTTGTAATCGTCAGCTATGCCTACTCCCTGATCAACCAACTTAAGATTTAAAATGAAGCTCCATGGCTTGGCGGAATTTCTCGGGAATCCGGCAGGGCTTGTTGGTGTTTGCATCAAAAAAAGCAAGCACAACTTCGCCAGAATTGATTAACTCATTCTGCTGGTTGTAAATCTCTGTTTTAATTGGAAACTTTACTTTCGGAATGGTTTCAATAATCGTCCTGATCGTGAGCAGATCATCGTAGTAGGCTGACTTGAGGTAATTTATTGTTAAGCTTCGCGCCGGAAGCAGAATATTGGTCTCCTCAATTTCTTTGTAAGAAATCCCCAGGCTACGAATCAACTCTGTTCGTCCGATTTCATAGTAGCGGGGGTAAACACCGTAATAGACGACTCCCATTTTATCGGTATCCTCATAGTAAACGCGAACCTTTGTTTCGTGAATTAGCATGTTATTTATTTAAATGGAGAATTGGCTTCTTTCCCCATGTGAATATACGTCAGTCGGTCGAGCATGGTAGGCCAGAATTTCCCGAGGAAAACCGTGAATTTCCCTTCAATGAAAGTCAGGATAATCTCGCGTTTGCGTTTTTTAACAGCATTGGCAATGTGTCGGGCACAGGCTTCTGCAGTCATCATTTTGCCTTCGTTGCGTGGCGTTTGCCCTTGCGAAGTGCCATTTTGGGTCAGGGCAGACTCCCGAACTTCGGAAGCTGTGAAGCCCGGTGCGGCAACCAGCACATGAAGGCCGGTTTTTCTATTTTCAATTCGAAGAGCATCTAAAAAGCCGCGGATGGCATATTTTGATGCTGAATAGCCAGTGCGGGCAGGAAGTCCGACATATCCCGCAATAGAAATAACACCCACTACGGTACCTTTAACAGCAAGCAGGTGTGGTATGGCGTATTTGGTACAATAAACCGTTCCCCAGAAGTTAACATCCATCAGCTTTCGGATCACGTCAAGGTCTAAGTCGCTAAACAAAGCCCGCATGGATATTCCTGCGTTGTTTATCAATACGTCAATTCGACCAAAGTGAGCAATGGTTTGCTCAATCAGGTTTTTGCAATCCTGTTCGAGACTGACATCTGCTTGCGTGGTCAGGATGTTGGTTTGAGGCAAATCGTTCTTTATTTCTTCCAGACGATCCAGTCTGCGAGCAGCCAACGAAAGCGAAGCTCCACGAGCGGCAAATTCATATGCCAGGGCTTTCCCAATTCCAGATGATGCACCAGTGATGACAACTATTTTGTCTTTCATAATTCAGAAAAATCAATTGGCTGCAAAATTAGTGTTTTTATTTTAAGCTCGTTTGTGGCCGCGGCTTTTTGAATGAAAAACTGGGAGTAATTTTTTTTAGACTCTAAGTTTCTTATAATCTTATGTTTGTTTTTGGGGGGTGCTTTTTTTTGAAAAAATAATGAGAAAATGTTTTGCATTTTAGGTTCAAAAGCATACTTTTGCAACGCCTTTAAAACAAAAAGGCACTACACATGATGACTCAGTAGCTCAGCTGGTAGAGCACATCCCTTTTAAGGATGGGGTCCTGGGTTCGAACCCCAGCTGAGTCACCAAGTAAGAAGTCAAAAAGACTCAAAAGCGCTTAAATCATTGGTTTAGGCGCTTTTTTATTTTGCGACAGATGCCAAAATATGTACCAATTCGTAAAATAAACGAGACCATATCGAGACCTATTTACAAAAACTGTCAAAAGGTCTCGGTAATCGACGTAGTTTTCTGATAATTAATTCATTTTGAGATGTTTTGTTTCGTTTTGATGCTTGTGAATGAGACCCATACAGGTTAATTTAGAGCATGGAAACGAGACCATTTTTAAACCAAAAAATGAGTTGAGTTATGAGAGTTACTGTAAATTTCTCTTTAAAGAGATCAAAGTCTCGCGCTGACGGGAAATGCCCGGTTTATGTCCGGTGCACCATGGATGGCCAACGCTTCGAATTATCTACAGGTCTTTTTATTATCCCTGACTTATGGGATGAAAGAATGCAGCAGGTAAAAGGCAAGAATGAAGAAAGCAAAACTTTAAACAAGCGATTGGATAAACTGATGACGAAGGTTCAGGATGCTTTTAATGTTCTGGATTCAACAGTAGACGAGTTTACCATAATAGATTTAAAAGAAAAAATACTCGGGCATCGAAAAACTACTGGGCTGATGGACGTTTTCAATTACACGGTCAGGGATGTCGAATCAAAGGTCGGAGTAGATTATTCAAAGGGTACATTCAGTCATTACAAAACTACCCGGGATCGACTTGGTGAATTTGTATTGAAGAAATTCAAAAGAAGTGATATGCCCATATCTATGGTTAACTTAGATTTTATTTATTCACTTGATACTTATTTGAAGATAAAATATGACCTAAAGCCTAATTCTGTCCTCACCTACCACAAACACTTGAATAAAGCGTTGAAAAATCCGTTGGCGTTAAAATCTAATATACAAAATCCTTATGAGATATTTACTCCTACTCGAAATAAAACAAATCGGGACTACTTGACGCTTAAGGAAGTCGAAACACTTAAAAAAAAGCCATTAGGAACGTTTCGATTGAGCCTTGTTCGGGATATTTTCGTCTTTGCCTGTTATACAGGACTGGCATATGCAGAATTGGAAGGACTAAGTTTAGACAATATATATCAAGGTGACGACGGCAACGACTGGATTATTGATGATCGATCTAAAACTGACAACCGGTTTAGGGTGCCATTGTTGCCGGAAGCAAAACAAATATTGCAGAAATATGAATATTACTCCGATAATCATGCCGAGAGAAAATTACTTCCAGTTCGCTCAAATCAAAAAATGAACGAGTATCTAAAGGAATTGGCTGACGTTTGTGGGATAACAAAAAATTTATCTATGCATGTGGCAAGGCATACATTTGCAACTTCTGTTACTTTGGCAAATGGAGTTCCGATTGAAACAGTTTCAAAAATGCTTGGACATACTTCTCTAAAAACGACACAGATTTACGCACGGATTGTGGACTCCAAGATATCAATTGATATGAAAGAATTAGAAAGGAGGCTGGAATAGTCAGAATAAGGGCATGTCTTATTGTTTCAATGCGCTTTCATTCAGCAGTATAGATGGTTGTCATTTCTTGTGGTCTCGATAAATCACCTTCAACAATATTAAAGAACAATTCTTATACATAAAAGTATAAATTAATAGAATTGAAACCAAATCTATCTATTGGAATAGATTAATTGATTTGGAATTGAGTAAAATCTTGCATAAGCAAACTCAACCTTTTTTATCCAATTTTTTCTATTGATACCTAATTGTAAGTAAATAGTTAATCCTTAAGAACTAATATTTACTAGCGATAATTGTTTTTTGTCTAATGAATATTACCAGTAAAATTTCAAGCCAAAGAACTTCTTCTTCTTCTTTGATTTTCCGAAGTAATCCTTTGAAATTGAAGCCTGCGGCGACCAGGTTGTAATTAATAGAGTCACCAGCAATTCCTTTCAGATAATTTTTAGTCATTCGGTATCCATTTTTTGTGTGTCAATAACGGGTTCTATAGAAGCTCTCGATTTACACTTCTTACGCATTGTATTGTTGGAGTAAGGACGCTTTGAAGAAGGTGGCCTGGGGGTGACAATAATTGTATCCCGAACCACCTTTTCTCATGTAACCTCGATCCACGATAGCATTCTTAAATTTTATCTTGCTGACCTTTTCAATGTTTTCCAGTGCTGGTTCCAGTGTTGACGTATCATTGGGGGTTCCATTAAAATTATTGATTCCAACGATGATGTTGATCTTTGGTACAACTGCAAAAGAAACTTTTGAGCCAAATTCAAATTTCTTGTGAGCTTTGCCGTTTGCAATGCATGCTGTTTCCGGTTCGTGTAAGCTGTAAATTTTGTTACTGTCATTTTTCCGTTGAATGACAATCTTGTTGCAGTTTTTGCAAGACCTCTTCATATTGTACAAAAACATCCTGATCCAGTTTCGTTTCAACTCCCGACCCAAACGTCCTGCAATATATCGTAGTTTCCGTAAAGCAGCAGCCGCTTCTTTTTTCCGTTTCGGATGGTGAGCAAAGCGTTGCTTTAACAAGAGTTTTTTCATCGTGTTTTTGTAACTCTGACGCTGTTCTACGCCTTCTGCTTTGGCAATCTTATTACGTCGTTTAATTACTTTTACCTGAAGTTTTGCATCTGTTGGGTAGGTGATATTTTTCTTTTGAACCGTTATATTAATCAGTGTGTCATTGGTGCTTTTAATCTCATCACTTCGGGTTTGAATGGTTGTAAATCCTTTTTAACAACAGTAAAACAACCATCGTTCGTATAGTACCCCAGGTTGCCCTGTATGAGAGTAGAGCGGACTGAGGTTTTCTTCAAGGCGCTGTCAGTCAGCATGATGTGGTAGTGCTGCCAGTTCGTGCTTAGGATTAATGATGTCTTTGAGTATGGGATGGAATAAACTTTGTTGGTTCTGATTAAGCAATTTCCCTTTCATAATTTCTGCAAGATTTTTGCCCAATTTACTAATAATCCTGCAATTAAATAACTTAAAAACACAAGTTTCATTCGCGCTACCAGTTGATAGCCAGTGATTTGTTTTAAAGGATTGACTAAATAATTAACGAGAGATGAAATTACAGAAATTTTCCACTTCTCTTCAAATAAAAGAACGTGTCAATTTTTTCTTGCGTACTTCCCCTGACGATAGCTTATTGGAGAGTTTTTATGCGTTCATTTATTCTAGTTGTTCGATTCTGCGATGTCTTTCAAGCGCTTCCGAGGGCTAACTTTTAATTTGGTTATTTTGCCATGGCTGGCCTTACAATCGATAATTGTCTTATCTGGCGCATGCAGTCTGAAAGCTACGTCCCATTCTTCAGGCCATGCAGGGAGCAGGTAGACATTGTTGTCAACTGTTTGTAGAAGCATTTCCTGAAGGCCAATCATGCCAGATCCTCCCCAGTTATGATCGGGAACATAATCATGTCCCGGTCCCCAGAAGCTAGGGAATCGTCTTTCGCAATCCTGCATCTTCAAAATGCTTACTTTTTTTGCTTCTTCTGTCAGTCCCATTCGAGCACAAAAAATGGCATCCTGATGCCAGGATATGAAATTTTTCCGATCATTCAGCAATCCACTATTCCAGGTGTCAACAGCAACAGCCAGACCTGGAAGACCTACGCCATAGATCCCATAAGGAAAGACTGGGTACATTTCAGGTATATCTGAATTTATTCGCTCGGGGAGCTTTTGAGCAGCAACGATGATCTTCTTCCCTTTGTGATTGGCATATGTCATGTCCGGAATATGCCTAAGCTGACTATGCCAGTAGTCCTTCTCTTTGCTGCCAAGTAGTTCATCAGGTAAGGTTTGCATAGCCTGAATGACTGCGATTAAGGCCGCACTGATATCGGTCGGGTTTTTAACGTCCTTAAATGTTTCGCAAGCTGTTGAGGGATAGATTACGAGTTTGTCATTTTCGTCAAATGGTTTGCCAGTTTGTTGCATTTGCCGGTATTTATAGTGCTCAAAAAAGAAATTTAAGGAACTTGTAATAAATGGGATGTATTCCTGAATCGTTTTTCCAGAGTATTGATAATACTTCAGAATCATGAAGGAAAACTCCAGCTGATTGGTGTAGTGAAGTCTTACCCATTTGTTGGTCAGTGTTCCGTGTTCCAGATCATCCGATCGCTTGCGGGGGCCACTTTCAAATCCCCATGTTCCTGCAGCTGGCAGTCCGAAAGTTTCGGGATGTTCTGTAAAGCTGCATCCCTCATGTCCCCAATATACCTTGGTTCGTAATTCCGTATTTTTTAAACTTCGAGAGTAAAATCTGAATTGGGAGTGCATCATGTCAAAGTCTCCAGACTTGAGCATAGGCCAGTAAACCAGTCGTTGGTTCTGAGCTGTGTGGCTTCCACCTCCCCAAGTACGATAGTCAGGTGTTCCATGATTAGGCTGATTATATTGCTTTACAAAAAGCGGGTCAACAGTGAATAGACCCCCGTTAAATTTGGTAGGGTAAGCGCCATAGGCATTGCAGCCCAATTGGTATCGGAACAACTGGTAGTTACGTCCTACCTGCCAAGCCGGATCGGTCGGATCGTTTTTATCAGCATTAATGAAAATGTAACTTCTTTCCCAGTAGTTGTGCCACCATGTTTTTGTTCTTGCCCATTTTTCGCTACTATTGAATGATAAGTTGGATGAAAGAAGATCTTCTTCCCATTGCTCTATCGTGTTTGTTTGATCGGTATGAAGTGCAAATTTCACCTGATGGTTTTTAGCTGGCTTTTCTGATGTGAGAGACCAATACGTGAAAGGCGTATCAACGTATTTTCCCGATCCGGTTCCGGCAGGAATCATACCTTTTCCAAGCATTAATCCTCCAAAAGTTAGATTCTTTTGGGGGTTAGTCAGTTGGTCTTTGACCGCTGTAAGTCCTTGTTGTTTGATGCAAAAATCAATCAGTAATTTGTCTGAGCGATTCCGGTGATACCAAAGAACGGCATCCTTATGGTAGCGAATACTATCCCGATAAGTAACCACATCTCCCTCATAAGCTGAATAGCTAAAGCAGGCACTTCGCTCTTGCATGGGAAGTTGACGGTCTGCGGTACGCCAGTTTTCGTAAAAAGCTGTTAGCTTCACTTCCGATGTACTTGTGAGCGAAACGTTGATGTGCGGTTTAAAAACATCCACCCACAGATTGATGGTGACTTTTTCTTTTCCATTTTGACCAATGATCTGGATGTATCCGTCATGCAGTTTTAGTTCTTGAGAAAAAACGGACTCGGAATCAGTAAAAATATTGGGTTCTAAACGTAAGCGTCCCCGTCCTAATTTTAGCAGTTGGTTGTTTTCATCAAATGCACCAGATCGGGAAATGTAGAAGAGAATGTCCCCATTTTCAACCCATACATTACATCCAATATCGCCACCACCTAAAGGCATGGACTCGCTGCTGTTTTTACTCTGTGAAGTCCAGTTGATATTGTACCTTTTCAGCTGTTTTCCCAGCTCTGTACCCTTTGTTTGTACTAGGAGCATACAGAAAAAAAGGCAGGCCGTTAGTTTATACATATGAAAGATGTTAAGAAAAAAATGATATTGGTTATTTTATTGGATGCCAATTTTATTGAAAGGAATGTTTTTGAATTCCTTTATTTTGAGGAAAAGTAGCGCATCTTCTTTTAACCCAAAATTCTTTTGCCCCATGTCAATAAATCCCGGGTCCTCATCTGTTTCCCAGTTGTTTTCCTTATAATCCAGCCATTCTTTTTTGCCATCCAGTAATTGTTCTACATCAACAAACACATTGTTTTCAACCAGGTTGCGTTGCGGCAAAGAAGGATTATCAAAATAGTTTACCAAATGAGGATATTGGGTGCTGTAAGGCGGATTTTTGTAATTCACAGCCTTCAGCCGTTTTTCAAATAAACCGTTTTCATCCAGCAATCCTTTTGACCAGTTTTGCAATCGGTTATCGATATGAATTCCGATTTTATTTCCTATGAAGATATTGTTCTGGTAAATGTTATCAGAACCACCCCCTAGAAGAACATTCCATTTTCCGGCATTGTAAAATACATTGCCAAACACGGTCATGCCACAGGCTCCATCGTCGTGATAAACGGCACAGGTGTTAAAATGATCAGGGATATTCTCAAAATAATTGTATCGAACGATGTTGCCTTGCTCTGCAGGATTACGACCATAATAAATTGCTCCCTGGTCTTCAACCTCAAGACATACATCGTGCAGGTAGTTGTACTCAATGAGGTTGTTATTGCCAAACATGAGGTAGATGGCCATGCTGGGAGTATTGTATATCTCACAATGACGGACTGCATTGCCCACTCCTGTTAAATACACCGCCGGGCGATAGGATTTTTCAATGCGGTTTAAATCATGGAACAAACAATTTTCGACGAGGTTATTTCCTGTTTCTAATGTAAGTAGGTTGCCACCTCCAAGAATTACGCCTCCTGCTCCAAGGTTATAAAAATGGCATCCAATAATTTTGTTGTTCTTACCTCCTTCTCGATTAAACGTTGAATTAGCATATAAGTGTTGCTGTAAGCTTCCTACAATACCAGCTTGTGCCTCTCCTGTCCCTTCATGCCGATAGTCAGCAAATGGTTTAATGCCTTTTCCTAAGGTAATACCCAGGCTGCCTAAGTTACGGAAGGTACAATTTTCGATGGTAATATTTTGAGTATTGCTTAGGGCTATTCCCAATCCTCGGGAACATTCAAAAGTGATACCTGAAATACTTACATTTTGGGTCGATTCGAGTATTAAAAAAGGTTGTTCCAAAATGGAGAACTCCAATGATTCGATTGCTTGTTCATCTGAAATAAAATGTAAAACACCTTCTTCCCGGTCAATATAGTATTCTCCCGGAGTGTCCAACTCGCATAGTAAATTTACGCCGTACCATTGTCGCCAAGGTTTATCGTAGCCAAAACCATAAAGAGTGGCTGATGCTGTTGTAATTGTATTTTCCTTCGAATTTATGTTGGCGATTTTTACCATATCATCGGCATAGCCCCACATAAAGTATCCGGACATCCAGGGATCTTTCTCGTTTGCCCATTTATCTATGCGCGAATTTTCGTATTTGATTACCCCTCCACGATTCGTAAAATCATCATTTCGAGGAATAGAGCCTTGCTCCAGTACCTTCCCCATAGGAATCATCTTTTGGTTGGGCCAACGCGATAAGTGCATGGGGATTTTATTGACAAATATTTCGCCCCAAGCATTGCCATAGGGACGAGCAAATCCAACGTTCCGCAAGCTTCCATAATTGGTGATTCCAGCTTTTTTTAGCTTGACGGTGTAGTAATTTTCGGGAGCATCATCACCGGAATTTTTTTGGATGAATTTTAGGGGGATAGAGGTGCCTCCGGTGAAAAAAACCGGATCATTAGGGTGTCCTTGTATCGCAATATTAGATAAGCTTTCATCGAGTGAAAGTGTTTTATTGATGGGGTAGGTTCCTCCTTCCAGATGAATGGTTACGAACGACTGGTCGCCGTTTGCTCTATTGGCTTGGACAACATTTAATGCTTTTTGGAGTGATGCAAATGGTTGCGTTTGGCTTCCCGAATATTGATCGCTTCCGGTAGGGGAGACAAAAAGACGATTTTCTTTTGCTGCAAGTGATGTGAAAAACAAGAGCCCCAAAAGGACAAAGCTGAAATTGAATGTATGATTCATGTGGATTTATTTTTTCGTTATATACCTACACTTTTCCCGTCTAAATCCCACTCAGGATTTACCTGAATGCCTAAGTGCTTCAGAGCCGTAACTGCAATGTCAACAACATTGACTTGTTGATTAAGTAGGCCTTTTTTGACATTATTCCCGTTGGCAATATAAAAGATGGTGGTATGTTCCGGGATATCTTTCCCATGTCCGAAATTGCTACCTCCATGATCGGTTGAAACTAAAATTAGCCAATCTTCGGTATGGAAAGTTGGCCGTTCTTTTATGGCCTGAACTATTTTGCCAACTAATAGGTCTGCTTTTTCGATTGCTTTTAAGTATTGCTGACTTTCTGTTGTATAGTCATGCTTGTGTCCGGCTCCGTCTACTTCATCCAATTGGACAAACAGGACATCCGGATCGCTATCTTTTAACAAATCAACAGCTCTGCGGCTTACTTTTTTATCTCTCAGGAGATAGTTGGCAATATCGGCATCACCTTCTTGTAAAATGTTATGAATGGGGCTCCAGTTCACCACCGAATAAGTTTTCATCGTTGGATTTTGTTCTTTTATCCGATGGAAAAAATGGGGATATGCTGACAGGTTCGGGTTTTTATATTCATTTGATATTACTTTATGCTTTTCGTGCCATACACCGGTAAGCATTCCGGTCCAGCAGATACCACTACTGCTAATCGGATCTGTTTGGGCATTAAAAGAATAAGCTCCATTTTTCCATAATTGATCTAGGTTAGGGGTTCGAGCTTCCAATAAACAATCCGGTTTACAACCATCAATGCCAATAATTAGGACTTTGTTTTGTGCAGTGGCAAGAGTTACTGTAAATGACAAAATCATTAACATAATGACACTTCTTGTTGCTTGATAGCCCAGCTGTGTTGCTTGTTTTTTCATCATCGTTTATTTTAGAATGAATACTAGCGAAAAAGATAATAGTATTATAATCAGGTGTATTGATTTCATCCTTTAGGTTGGATTAATGGTTTGCCATCTGTTCAATTACATCTAGTAATAATTTAAATTCTTCATCAACAAACTTCGTATCGTAGGCTTGTATCTTTAGTTCTGTATTTAAAATGTTATGCATAATTTCTTGGTGGTTTTTCTCTTTTAATTTTGCAATAGCCCATTCAGTGTAAGCGTTGTTTTCTCTGTTTTTCTGAAGTAATTCTTCAAGCATTTCATGCTTCTCAAAATTTTGCAAAACCCTTAATTGAAGATATAATTTTGAACTCTCGTTTAGGTATTCGGGGGTGTGGTGTTTCATGATTTGATGGAAGTATTGGTTTGCTTTTTCGATATCTCCCTGTTTTTGATGAGCATTAGCCAAGAGGTAATTGTCCAGCCTTTCATCAACATCGTAATGTTTACCAACTCCTAAATGTTTGGGCCATTTTTTTGCATTTTGTGCGTATTGGATGGCTGAATTATAATCTTTATTGATATATGCTTTGAGGGCTTGACGAATGTAAACTTCATGGTAAATAATTCGACCTTCAGTTGCTCCTTCGAACGGTAATACTTTAAAATCTTTTAAAAACATCGCACATTGCTCATATTTTTTGGAGTCTAACAAGATACGGGCATAAAGCATTCCCAGAGACGACATTTCAGGACGACTCTCAAATAATGCTTTGGCTTTTTGGCTTGCAGTAGTCAAATCGCCTATCTCTTGGTAATAATTGATCCAGGCAAGTTGCAGGCGCCAATTGGATTTATCGATGGTGTTGGCATGTGATAAGGTTTGCTTTTTTAACGATTTGTTTTCAGGAAATAGTTTCAACTTGGCTAAATAGAAAGGAATAAAGTCGGGTTCATCATTGCATTCGAGAAATAACTCTTTTGCTTCTTGAGGATTATCCGTGCTCCATCGCTGCAAGGCCAGGTAATATTTTAGTTTCCAATGCGGGTTTTCTTTAGCAAAATAGCGCAATATGGTTGCGGTTTCCTTTCGATGTGGGAATATCATATCAGCTGGCATTTCAAGCATTTCATTTAATTTTTCCTGTTGATGCTCTTGATCCAAGTAGGCTAACCACAATGTAACAATAGGGTGGACTGGCGATAGCTTTAGCAGTTCTCGTGATTCGTGTGTTGCTCCATAACTGAGGTATTCTGCGGCTAATTCTAAATAACTTTCAGCTGGAAGTTCGTTGGTTACTTGCTGTTGTACATCTTGTGCTTGGAGCATGCCCAACATAAACAATTCAAAATGATAAAAAAGACTGGTTGCATCAGTATTATAAATACGATTCAAAACTTTTTTGGCTTTTTGGGGAAGGTGCGTTTGGCGATACAATAAGGCTTCCATTTTAAGGGCAGCGATGTTATTCGAATTAAAACTCAATGCCTTTTCTATGTATTCTAATGCTTCCTGCCACTTTTGCTCAGCCATGAATATTCGAGCTAATGAGGTATAGGAGGCTGTTCGGTAGGAAACGTCTTGGGAGGCTATTGAATAGCCGCTTTTTGCCTTGTTTATATTTTTTAGATCCTCATTGATTAAGCCATAGAGGTAATTGGCTAATCCGTCATAAGTATTTATTTCCAGTGATCTTTTTACGTTTTCTAGCGCCTCGGAGAGATTTTGCTTTCTGTAGTAGCTTAATGACAACCTATTTAATGCAGGTGCATAGCTTGGTTCTTTTTCGAGGCTGGCGATGTAAGCTGTATGTGCCTCTGTATATCTTCGCTGTTTTTCCAATTCAAGTCCCTTGCAGTATAATCCGTAGGCCGACTCCCAATTGAACTTATCGTTTGGCAATACCGGACGATCCGTTAAGGATTCTTTATCGTTTGAGTTGTAGCTCAGTAATTTGTCTCCAAGCTCAACAGTAAACTCTGTCTTTGGCGGGAGTAGGATTGTTTCTTCTACTAACTCCAGTGGACTCAGATTTATTTTTTTCTTGAAGATTTCCCCTTCCTTTGTCTTTACGATTAATTTTTCATTTAAGGGGCAAAGTGGACTCAGTCTCAGTGTTAGTTTTTCGCCCTGTTGTTCGATATTTAATACGGCATGTTTTGAAGCAGCGACCATGCCTTTGGTTCCCTTTAACGGGAACCAAATTTCATGCATGATATCCGTGTCAAATGGTGTAAACTCTTGGTGCTTAAAAGGGGTGAAGGTACTGCTATGGGCGGCTTGGTTGAACAGTTTCCCCGCTTGATATTCGATATATTGACCATTAGAGTCGGTTAACAAATCTTCCCATATCATGCCTTGTTCTGAAAGACCCCAGATCCATATTTTTTTTCCGGGTTTATCATCATAGCTGGCATGGTGTCCAAAGCCAAAATCATCGTCGTGCCAGTAGCCCCCGAAAAAATCGGAATACGTACCCAAAACATGGTAGGATTTGTAAATACCAAAGTCATTGTTTTTGTACCTTGAAATATCTCGGTTATTCTCTATCGGCCAGTTGCCCAATTCTCCTCCATGGCCAATCCTTTGGTTACCTGGATAGATGAATTCCAAATCACCATCTGCTTTAGCTGCTGCATTCATCCAGTGATAGTAGCTTACCGGAACTTGATTAGCGTTGAACCAGGAAACCTTAGTTTCAAAATAGGCTTTGTCTTTCTTGAGTCTGATTTCGACATTCCATTTGGTACGTGAGGGCAAATCTAAGGCGCCCACAATACAAGAAACGCTTCCATCCGGATTTTCTTTCAAGGCGTAATCAACAGGTGTAGCACAGGTAGGTATGTGACCGATATCTCCGAAATTGTATTCCAAGCCTCCAGAAGACCAAGCTCCACGCATAGCAACATCCCGAAATTTGACCACATCATTGAAATATAGGAATTCCTTTCCTGTTGATTTTTCTATGGCGCCCCAAATTTTACCACCTACAGCAGGGCAAACATACACTTTAATGTATGGATTCTCCAAAACCACCATCTTCCAATCCTGAAATGATCCCTTATCGGTATATCCGTCAAACCTAAAGTAAGGGTAGATTCGATTGATGGAGGGTATCGGATCTGGTTGGGAAAACATATAGGTTTTCATGTTTCGGTTTTCCTCGTATATGCTTGCATTTTGAGCTTTGATTGACTGCATGGTTAATCCGGTTAGTAAAAAAACAAGTATGGTTTTTAGATCCATTTCTTAATTGTTTTTAATTCTTTTAGCTTCTAAAATAATCGTTTCAAAAGGTTTAAGTGTAATTTTGTGATGTTTATTGGAATTTACAATTAAATCTTTTGTATCCTTTTTTTGTCTTTGTGGGCTTTTTAATTTGAACATGCCTTGATAATTTTGAGGAAGTTCAAAAAGCTCATTGAGTTTAAGCTCATATTCTACTGCTTCACTGGTTGGGTTTCGCAGGGACAAGATACCTTTTTGAGGTGACCACGATGCAAAACCATAAACTTCCAGATTCATTGGGCTTCCACCTACCCAATGGGTATCTTTTAAGATACTTTCATTTGTTTTTGCCCATTTTGCTGCTTCGGCAAGTATGGGCCAGAATTTGGGGTTCATTCGGTCATGACTGATGTACAACTCTTGCAAGCTGGAGCCTCCTCCAAAAAATGACCAGACCATATCTGAGAAGTCACCAAGGCTGTCGTTGATACATGTTTGGGGATGCCCAAGATTGGCATAGGCAATCCCTACTGACATGATGGAATTTAGCGGATAATAGGGGGCTTTTTTTACGATATTGTTATAGAGAGTGCCGTCTCTGTAGGTCATAAATTGCTGAGTTCTTGATCCTTCGCCAGCCAAGTGTAAATCGCCCGATCCACGCCAGGTGCAATCGGCATATTTTAACCAAAACGGAGAGGGCCAGGAACCAACCGTAATATTTATGTAAACATTAGGATTATGTTTCCGGAGGGTTTTTATCAATCGGGTTCCTGCCTCCATATCGGGCAGGTATTCGGGATTTGAGCCACCAAAACCATCATATTTAAAGTAGTTTACCTTGTAATTGTTCAACATATCAAGAGAACGCTCAAGAAAACGGTTGTAATAATTTTTCCCGGCCAGGCTTAAACCTTTGGCATTGGTTTCTAACCCTTCACGATGCGCTGATTCCACACGTCGCCGTTGATTATCCAGGTAACCACCAAAGGGCGACATCCAAACACCAATTCCTGAATTGTATTCTTTGCACAATTCAGCCTGTGGAGTAAATCCATCAGGAAATTTCACCGGGTGGAAATACCAAACGCTGTCTAAATTATCCCAACCATCATCAAAGACAAAGGAATTAAGTTGAATGCCATATGGTTCAATAAATTTTTTATTCCAGGCATGCATGCGCTCCAGCAGCTGTTCCGAGGTGAAGCTTGATGCTCCATCGTCGGTAATGTCCCACCAGCAATTGTAATGCAGAAACTGCTTATAAGGTCGAGCCCGTTCTCGTTCGGTATAGCAAAGAAATGCCCTTCGCTTTTGTCCTTCCGGCGCAACCCCACACACAGCCCATTCGGAGATGAACTTTCCGAGGACTAACTCGTCAGTTCTGTTTACATAAAAATTGAGCAAGTCATCTGTTTTTCGGTGGATGTGAAAAAGTCCTGTTGCGTTCTCTTTATTTTCTATTTCAGCCCTTATTAAATAACTGTTTTCTTCCTGGTAATTATTAAGGATGAGATGGTAAGAGCTACTTCCATTTTTGCCACATAGCGGATGAGAATCAATTGCTACTTGCTCGCCGTTTTCCAATAGGGCTATTGACCGAACATTGTATGGGGCGTTTCCTGAACCATGCTGTGCTGAAACCATATATTCACCCGGAGCATCAATCATTTCTGTTACGTCAATGGACTCCTGTTGCATACTTCCAATTTCTCGGGTCATTAGAGCTTTACTATGTGCTATTGGATGCTCCAGACCAAAGAAAAAGTTTCGATATTCGATGGGTGAACCTAGCACAGAACCAGCCATTCTTGCCCCCTCCAATTTTCCATCGAAAAAAGTGACCTTCCTAATTTTTGTAGCTTCTTTTATTGCTTTTACTTCGATATTCTGGCGGATGTAATTTGAACCATCACGGAGCTGTGCTTTCCATCGGATGGTAATATTTCCGGATTTATCAGCCAGCAATACACTTACTTCTTTTCCTGCAAAACGGAGTGCCTTAGTTGGTAAACTATCAGTGGGTATAATATTTCTAACTACTGCTTTTTGAAGAAGCTGAAAATCGAGATTGGTTAATTTGTTACCATTTTCCAGTTCAAGGGCAAATAAACTAATGCTTTTCAGATTAACCGTTTGTTGATCGTATTTGTTGGTGAACTCACGAAATACGATGGAATTATTTTCAATGCTCCATTTCGCGTTAAGGGCTTTATTGGATAAAATAAATTCTGTTTCCGTCAAATCACATCTGGCATCGGCTGGATATTCACCAGGGAAAAATGGGGTTTCTTGTGTCTTCGAATTCTGACAAGCTGTTACATTAAGAAGAAGACACAGTATGACTATATGGTAATTTCTTCTGCCAATTCTGGAGAGCTTTTCAAAGGAGAATTGCTTAGAGAAATCATTCATTTTGCTTTTCATTTATAATTTAACTGTTCGTTTCATTTAAATTGATGAATCCAGAGAGTGTGAAACTTTTGCTATTGGTGATACAATAGTTTTGAGAAAAGAATCTGTGCTGTTGGGTTTGCTTTTAGTTTGTTCATGAATTCCAATTCACAAATTATAATTTCTCCTTTTCCTAAAGGCAATTCTGCGATAGCCGCTGCTTTTCCATGATCTTCGACCCAATTGGTATTTCCGCTTGAGAGTATGGGAGTCCATTTTTCAGCGATAACAATTTTGTTTAAGAATGGCATGATGTATTCAGCCTGTTCATCATACCACATTCTGAAATCGAATGGCTGGACATCTTTCGTAAACCGGTGGCTCGTTTGAGGAGATACAAAATAGTAGCTTCCCATTGAGGTGTTTTGCACAATGACTTCAGTTTCTCCAATTTGGTGTTTACCAACGGGAACATCAAAAACAATGATTCGTTTGCCGGATCTGGCAAGCTGCTCAAATTCTTCTTTATTGTTGTTGAATAACTGAAAGTCGTTTATCAAAATAATATCGGAGGAATAAAAATCTTTATTATTCTCAATTTTCAATGCTTCTAAGATGTATTGAGCTTGTGCTGTGGTATTTCCCATTGCTGTAATTTTTTTACTTGCAGCTGAGTTTTGGACAGGAAAAACATCAATATTATTTGTGGTTGAATCAATTAGCTTGCCGTTTTTATCAAAAAGTGCTGCCCGCAACTGATAGGTTGTTCGTTTGCTAACCACAGGAGCTTTAAACGAAATATAGCCCTGAAAGCGCGAGCTGTTTGCCGGGATATCGGTGTTGGATTGTCCGGAGTAGATTACTCGGCCATGTTGTTCCAGTTGATACTTTAGCACATAATCTTGAGGTGTGGTGTTGGGATCATGACAAATCCAAGCTTCTGTTTTGGTCGTTTCACCTGCCCAAAAATGATGTCTGTCTGTACGCAGAGAAACGATGGTCGGCTTAAGAGCTTCCTGGTAAGCGAAAAAGCCCTTTTTGGGATTGCGGTCAACGTCCATAATCGTCTTCATCCAACCGGCAGGCCAGGCATCGATAAACAGGTGCATTGCAAAAGTGACCATATTGGTATCGCGACGGAAGGCTTCGGTAACCGTTTCAAGCGCCCATGCTTGATGGTCATGGCTGGCTTCGACCCAGTCTTCCAGCGAATATTGGGTATTGTACCACATGTAATGAAACTTATGAGTTTGGGCTGCATAAATGCGATTGGCTGTCCAGTTTTTCTCATCAGCTTTGTTTTTGGGCAACCACTCTTTTGGATAATACTTATACATGGTTTCCACAGGATCCAGTGCTTCTGCTCCAAACTCACCACAACCATAATACCAGCCGGGTTTTACCCACTGCCAGTAGCCGCGCACCAGCTTCCCAATTCCCAGACCTTGCCCGTTGTACCAAGTGTTATAGCAGTGGTTGTCAGGCAATCCTGGTGTGGGGGGATCATAGTCGCCATCACTTTTCTTGATAACACGATCGGGGTTTTCTTTATGAATGGCTTCATCCATGGCTCTAAAAAGGGCAAAGTACTCTTCGGGATGGGCCATATTGCGGTGAGGATGCCCTTCACCGTTGGGGAAACGCTCATTGATGTAGGTTACCAGTATGTTGCTGGGATGATTTCTGATCAGTCGTTCCATTTCTGCACTTTGCCGGACACACTCTTCCCATTGATTGTAACGAATGCCCCCAAAGGTTGGGAAGTCTGTTTGAAGCATGATGCCAAGCTTGTCAGCATACTCATAAATTTCAGGTTGCACAGGGCGTTGTGTTAAGCGGATAAAGTTCATATTGCAAACTTTTGCAAGTAATAGGTCGTCGATTAATTGATCCCAATCTTTTCGGTAAACATCCTGTTGTAAGAACCCCATGGAGTTTGCCCCTCGTAAGCGAATTTTTTCGTTGTTGAAGTAAAGCCGTCCTTTGGGAATCGAAACAGTATCCATTTTAAAGGAACGCATTCCAAACGTTTGCCTGTAAGAGTCGGTTACTTCTTGTTGTTGATTAATGACTTGTACTTGTGCTTGATAAAGCCAGGGGGTGTCATTGCTCCATGCCCTGAAGTCTTCCATGGGAATGGTGTAGGTAAAGTAGTTTACCCCATAGCCCAGTTTTATCTTGCTATGTTCCCAGTCTGTTGGTTTTTGGAGGTCTCCAATGCCCGGAATATGAAGGGCTGACGGCACAATTAGCGAATCTTTGACAATTGTAGCTTCAAAGTTTTGTCCGAAGATGGAGATGTTGAAAGTAACAGGTAGCCGTTCTTCATTAAAGTTGTTAACCTGAATTTTTAGTTCAGCCATCTCTTTGTCGTAAAGTGGGCGTATAAAAACATCCTTTATATGGATGGCGTTGCGTATTTCCAGATAGCAATCCTGGTAAATTCCCATACCGGCAGCACATTGATGTCCGCCATCGTAGAAATTGTCATAGCCTAATCCGGTTACGCCATATATTTTATCTCCAAATATCCGTTCTTTGCCTGCTGCAACAAAACCGGTTGTTGTGTAATCATTTTCAACCTTGACCAGCAAGCTGTTTTTCCCAGCTTGGGCAAATTTGGAAACATTAAACTCAAATGGTGCGAAAAAGCCTTCGTGGGAGCCAACATAAGTGCCATTCAAAAAAACACTTGCTTTGTAATCTACACCTTTAAAACATAGGAAAAGTTCCTGTCCATTTAGAGTTTTTTCAGGAATGTTCAATTCTTTAAAATAGTAGGTGACGGCTCTTCCGTATGGAGCGTCAAAATGAGGAACAGTTACTTGTTCCCATGTTCCTTGTCCTTGCAAGGTGGCAATAAAATTCCTTTGATCTTCTGTTGTTTCTTGTCTCCATTGAAAATTTTTCAATGGTATTTTTTTTCGATAGCTTTTAATTTGTGGTGCTAACTCTTTCATAAAGGGGAGGAAGGTTGCACGAGCTTGTTGTAGTTGTTTTTTTACTTGTTCCGGAGTGCGCTGAGGAGTTTGGACGATAAATTTATTTTTGTCGTTCCTGTTGAATGGAAGGAAGCTGTTGGGCAATACCGGAGGTGTTTTTTCTTCGAGCAGCTTATAGCGTTCGTTTTGTATTTTATTGCCTATTTCTGCAAAAAAATCATTCTGAGCAATGCTGTCAACAGGGTTTGCAAGTATGCAAAACAACAAAGAAAATAATGCAGGAGTGAGTAATCTTTTTATAACCATGATCTACTATAAACTGATGGATTTTGAAAGCTAGATGACACTAGCAATATGCTGATGTCATCTAACTTTTATATTTTTTGGATGCTGAAATCAATATCCTGGATTTTGTTTAAATTCCGCACCAACATTCCGGTCGATAACCGACTGTGGTATTGGGAATAAATTATTGTACTCTTTTATTGTACTCTTCGAAAGAGAATATCCAAAACGTTTGGTGCGATCGTAAATTAAACCTAACCTTCCAAGAGTCAACGTTCTGAATTCTTCACCGTAAAGTTCACGCAGTCGCTCATCCAGAATATAGTCGATAGTAACATCAGAAGCTGTGATTAAAGGAGCCTTTGCACGTGCTTTAATTACATTAATATCATCAGCAGCTTTGTCTTTCTGTCCTTTGCCTAAATATGCTTCAGCACGTAATAAATAAGTTCCGGCTAACCTCATTACATAAAAATCAGGAACAAATCCATTATCTGGCTTTTCGTCTTTGTGCTTATCGGTGCCAAATTTCTGGAAGTTTGGATAAATGTACCACATTGAGTCTTCTTTTGCCGTAAGAAATGATTTTGGAATCAGATCACCTTCAGCATAAGAAACTCCATCCACTGTAACATCAGCAGCAAAGTAATACTTACGCTTAACACTTGATTCAAGGTTTCGAATATCACCCTCTGTATTTTTCCAAATGCCATAATTAACATGGTCGGTTCCTCTTAAGAAAGCAACTCCGCGACCGGTTGAGTCTGCCGCTGTTCCGCTATAACCTGCTTTACTAAACAACCAATATCTGTTCCACATGGCACGTTCAATGGTTGGGCGACCATAATTAACAGTTCCGCCCGGTAAATTGTATTCGAATTGAGCAACCCAAATAGCTTCTTTATTTCCTGTTTGATAATTGTGATTTCCCATTCGGAACAAATCCCAATAGACGGTTTTGTCCGGTTCATCGGCACGTACCCCAAAACGCTCGGTCATTAACTGGTAATCTCCATCTGTGCCATCAATGACCCTTGTGGCAGCGGCAATTGCCTGATCGTAATCTTTTAAGCAAATATAAATTTCGGCCAACAAATGATCAGCTGCTGCTCTAACAACTTTACCCGGAGTATCAGTAGTTAATGGTAAATTGGATTTTGCAAATTCCAGGTCTTCCTTAATAAATGTATAACATTCTTCCTTGGTATTTCTTACGAAATCAACCTTAGGCTCTGTTAAAGGCGTTTCGATAATGGGCATTCCACCATAAATATTTACCAGGTTACGGTACGACCAGGCTCTGAAAAAGCGGCCTTCTGCAATAATCTCATTTTTCTCGGTTTCACTATTCCATTTCACACCCTCCTTTTGAGCTGCATCAATTACTGTATTGGCATACTTAATCATCTGGAAATTGATATTATACCAGTTCCCATTGAAGCCTTCAAATTCGTTAACTTTCGTCCAATCATTGTAAGCCACATCCTCAGCCAAGGCATAGTGCATAGCATCCATTCCATAACCGTTTTGCCATATATTAGCTGCTCCATCTCCGGAGTTGTACATCGATTGTAAAGTTCTGTAATTTGCTCCCAACAACGATTCAAACTGAGATTTAGTTAAAAATGCATTATCTGTTGTTAAGGCATCCTTCCTTTCTTCGCTTAAAAAGTCTGCATCCGACTCACAGCCCGGAAGCACAAAGATTCCTGCTGCAATTATTGAAAATATAATATTTCGTAATTTCATAATGTTTTAATATTAAGTTATTAGAAACTTAGGTTAACCCCCATCGTGAATGTTCTTATTACCGGACTTGAAGATCCAATTTGTCCGGCGTTTTCGGGATCAAGCCCTACCCAATCGGTAATAGTTAAAAGGTTTTTGCCACTTACAAATACTTTCAGGTTGTCAACTTTAAGCTTTTCTGTAATTTCATTATTAAATGTGTAGCTTAAAGAAACATTTTGCAAACGCCCAAAAGCTCTTGATTGATAAAATCCATAATTAAGAGAATTGCTATAATCAGGACGAGGGATGGTATTACTAGGATTATCTTCTGTCCAGTAATCCTGATTTAACCAGTTTCCTGTAATTGGAATTAAACCTAAGTAAGCCCTTTCATTACCAGCCATGTAGTAATTATTCTTACCTCCTCCGGCAACAATAGCCACATCCATATAGAGTTCAAAATTCATATAACTCAAGGTATTTGAAATATTCATTCTGAAATTTGGATTACTGTTCCCGATGATAGAGCGATCATCAGCATTTATTTTGCCATCAGGTTTTCCTGTAAGGTTGCCATTTTCATCTTTTCCGTTTATATCCACAAATTTCACATCGCCAGGTTTTGCACCATAAGTTTCAATGTATTCTGTGTCCTCGGTCTGAACAATACCATCAGTAGTATAATTATAGATCACTCCTAAGGATTCTCCAATAAACCAGTTACTACCAATATCGTTGTCTTCTACTCCGTCTCCATCAGCATCTAAACCGTACAAGGAAACCAGTTTATTCCGGTTTAACCAAAAGCGTAGACCTGATTGCCATTTAAAAGCATTGGATGAGTCTACATTAATACTGTTCAACGACAGTTCAAATCCTTTGTTGTCAACCTGTCCAATATTGGTTTTAACACTTCCGTAGCCGGTCATTATGGGTAAATTTCGAGTAAGCAACTGGTCGGTTGTTTTACTTTTATATACATCAATATCGCCACTTAAGTGCCCACCGAATATCGAAAAGTTCAATCCTAAATTCATTGCAGTTGTTGTTTCCCACGAAAGTTCTTTATTAGCTAAAGATGAAGGATATGAATAGTTAAAAGAGGTTTCACCAAAAATAGTGGTTCCAAATGCAACTCCTGCCGTTGTTGCATAAGGACTGATCCCTTGGTTGCCATTTTCACCATAGGATGCACGTAGCTTTAGATAATCGAGAGCAGGAATATTGTCCTTTATAAAATCTTCTTCGCTAATTGTCCAGGCAACTGATGCCCCTGGGAAATTCCCAAACTTACTTCCTTCGCCGAAGGCAGAATATCCGTCTCGCCTGAAGCTTGCTGTAACATGGTATTTGTCATTATAGCTGTAGTTTGCTCTTGCGATATAGCCAATATTGCTATATTCACTTACGGAAGTCGTTCCACTCTTTTTTTCAGGATCAGCCAGGTTTAATCCATTATATCCCAATACAGACGTTCCCAGTTTTGAGAAATCGCTGGCAGCAAACCTTACAACCTCGCCTAAATATTGGTCGCGGGTATAACCTGCCAGTAGATCAATATTATGTTTTCCGAATGATTTTTTATATGTTAATAAGTTGTCTATTATCCATCTGCTGGAGGTACTTGTTTGATTATAGCCATTTGTACTGTTTAAAAACTTTGTAGGATTCTCAATATCCTCTGGTTTCCATGTGTTTGCATAAGCCATTTCATGAGTGAATTGCGCCCTCCTTCCAACTCCTTTACGTTTTGAGTAGTTTAAGCGATAGTTCAACCCATCAATAAAAGGTACTTTTACATTTACAAAACCTTTTCCGCTAAAGCTCCAACCTTTGTCTAAGTCATCGGTATAAAAACCAGTATATGGGTTATATAGGAAGCTTGTGGTAGGGTATCTTTGAAGTACTTTATTTTCGTATCCTTCCACCCATTTATAACTGTATGGGGTGTACCAAGTTGCCATGTACATTTCTGGAGCAATACCGGAATAGTCATTTTCTGTATAATTCATATCTATACCGTATGACAACCAGTCAGTAATGTTGTTTTCAAGTTTAGCTGTTACGCTTGCTTTAGTAAAATTATCGTTATCTAGAATACCTTTTTGGTCGACATATGTTCCTGATACATAATAGTTCACTTTTTCTGTAGCACCTGAAATACTTGCTTGGTAATTCTGAATTGGTGCAAATTGAGTTACCTCTTCTATCCAATCCATTTGGTGATCAGCATTGTACGCTTCTAGTTCCCGGGGGCCTAATATATTTTCTATACTTAAGTCTTCAACACCTGTTAATCTTAAGTTTTCTCGTCTCCATTCTAGGAAATCTTCCCCTTTTCTCATCTCTGGAACACGAGTCCAGTTTTGGATTCCCAAGTAGGAGTTAAAATTAATTACCGGTTTCCCCGATTTCCCGCGCTTAGTTGTGATTATAATAACTCCGTTTGCCGAACGTGAACCATAAATGGCTGCAGCGCTGGCATCCTTCAATACATCCATTGAAGAAATGTCATTGGGGTTAATTTCATTCCAACTTCCTGTGAATATCATTCCATCCAGAACAATCAACGGAGAGTTATTACCTGTAATTGAGTTTTGCCCACGAATCATTAATCCGGGAGTACCACCGGCACTGGTAACAGCCCCAATATTTACACCTGTGGTAGTTCCCTGAAGAACTTGTAAGGCTCCGAGGTTAGGCAGGTTTACCAAAGGCGTGTTATCAACGCGAACACTCGCAACAGAGCCAGTTAAATCCTTTTTTGTTGTTGTTCCATAGCCAATAGCTACTACCTCTTCCAGGCCAATAACATCACTCTCGAGTGTGATTGTTAATTCTGTTTGATTATCTACAACGACCTCTTTTGACTGCATTCCAACGAAGGAAATGAGAAGTACATCATTTGTTGTTTTAAGCTGAATAGCAAAGTTCCCTTCTGGATTGGTAATGGTACCATTGGTGGTGCCTTTTTGAATTACGGTAGCTCCAGGAATTGGGACACCTTCCTCGTCTAAAACCTTTCCTTTTACAGAAAAGCTTTGAGCAGTAGTTGAAAGTGTACATACGAGCAGCAGTAATACTGCAAAAAACAAATTCTTCATAAGCATGATTTTTTAGTTAGAGTTATGAGGGTAAACTTACCACAGATAGGCTGTGGAGAATAGAATTGATTCGGATAAATTTTGACAGGGATTCAGGAAATTGACACAAATTCGGAATTCTTTAGTACGCTTTCGGAATAGCTCTTTTAGTACTTTGGAAAATGCTACTTTTATTGACTATTAATTTTATTAGAGAAAGAGAGTGATGAGTTATTTGTGCCAAACACTAACTGTAGTATTTGTTATTATTTCACTTCAGGTAAACGGAGGTAAACTGAATTTCATTCAATATGAAATGAAAGATGGTTTATCTTTTAACAATGTTGATTGTTTGGCCGAAGATGAAGAGGGACTAATTTATGCTTGTACCAATCTTGGATTAAATGTTTTTAATGGCAGTGAATTTACCGTCTATAATCAATACAACACTGACGGTTTTTGTAATAAGATTTCAGTTGTCTTGCCTTTTGAAAAGGGATATGTATTAATTGGTACAGTTGAGAAAGGTCTTTTTCTATTTGATAAATTTAAAGAGAAAATAGTACCACTCTTTATCAATGAAAAGCAGCAGCTGGGTTGGATAACTGATATGAAGATTGATGCTGATCGAATGATTTGGATTGGCATTGAAGAAGGGAAATTGTATTGTGTCAGCAGCGATGATTTAATCAGCAAATATAAGAAAGGAGAGGCACTAAGCTTATCTCGAATAAGTCAAATACCCGTTTTGAGAATTAATTCATTGTTGGTTGTGGATCATGGAATATTGCTTGGTAATGATGGATCTGAAGTATATCGAATTCGAAAAAGTGGAATTGGGTTTATTGTTGATTCCCCCTTGCTTTTGAAAGAAGTAAAGCGGGTATATAAGATTACCAAAAAGGGAAATGCTATTTTCCTGGGAACTGATCGCGGATTATACCGATTAGACAATCAAGAGTTACTTTCATATAATGAGACCTATGCGCTCAATGAGGCATGGCAAATGGAGGGCCTAATAATTCGGAGTATATCTGTTTATTTGGAAGATTTGTGGGTGGGGACCGAAGGACATGGCTTATTTAAAGTATCGATTGATTCCCTAGCGGAATCTGCAATTCAGCAGATAAATTATTCTAACAGCAAACGCAATGGAATTAATTCAGATTATATTCTTTCATCTTTAATTGATTCAGATGAAAACCTTTGGATTGGAACCTGGTTTGGAGGAATTAATCATTTAGATTTGAAAAAGCAGAATTATGTTTTCATTTATGATCAGCAAAATGAGAATGATATTTACTCGAACATAATCTGGTGTTTACAAAACAAATCGGAAGATGAATATTGGGTAGGAACACATGGAAATGGACTATGCAGCTACCGATTGGATGAAAATAGCTTTGTGCAGGAAAAGTATAGTCCGGAACTCCAGTCGATATCGTCGATGTATCAGACATCTGACAATAACTATTTGTATGTTGGAACCTGGGGGCATGGAGTTAAGGTCTACAAAGCCCAATCAATGGAAGCCTTGCCACATATGGAAAAAGCTTTGACTAGGTTGGCCGATGATCGTATTTATTCAATACTCCCAGATCCCAATGGGAACATATGGATTGGGTGTTTTAAAAATGGCTTACAACGTCTATCCAAGGAGAATCTAGAGCTGGAACCAATTGTATTAGCAGAAAAACAGATCGATATTCGTTTCATATTAATAGACTCCATTAAAAATACTATATGGGTCGCTTCTTTGCAAAACGGACTATTTCGAGTTGAATGCTCTGAAACTTGGGAGCCAATGTCCGTACTCCATATCGATAGGTTTGACGGACAAACAGAACGTCTTAAGCCTGAATCCTTGTTTTTGGACGCAAACAGACAGTTATGGATTCTATCGCGCGATGGCTTGGGATTTTATGATGAAGCATCACAAAAAGCGAAAAAACTGACTATTCTGAGTGGATGCATTACCACAGGAATGACGACCGATCACCAAGGCTCTTTTTGGGTGAGTACCTATAACGGAATTTATAAGGTGGATCCCGAGAATGGACATTCAGAAGAAATGCTGACCGATCATGCCTTTCATTCCATCATATACAATAAAGAAGAAAATGTACTGCTGGCAACCAGCGATGAAGGAGTTTTGAAAATTGATCCTGATCATGAGATGAATACAGGGAGTGAGCCAAGAGTAATTTTGTCAGAATTGAAAATACTTGATCAGGAGGTGAAGCCGGGAACCAAGTTTGCCGAAAAAAAGATTTTAGACAAACGGCTAAATTATTGTGATACCCTGATCATTCCTCATTTTAGTCATACGTTCTCAATTCGTATGAATACCCTGTCTTTTTCAAAAATACAAAAAGAGAAAATTAGCTATATACTTGAGGGCTTTGAAGAAATCTGGAATATTATGCCAGGAAAGTCGGCAAAAGCAGTATATACCAATGTCCCTCCAGGACGTTATCAGTTTAAAGTTAAAGCAGCGAATGAGTATAACCAGTGGTCGGCCGAACGTAGCTTGTTGTTAATTAAACAAAAGCCATGGTGGGCAACGCATCTGGCCTGGGGCATCTATCTTATTTTGGCAGCTGGGGCTGTGTTTTGGATAGTCCGTGAAATCAATATACGATTTAAAATTAGACAAGAATTAAGGATTGAACGAATTAAGCAGGAACGCGAACATGAGTTGTATCAACAAAAGGCTGTTTTCTTCACCAATATTTCACATGATTTGCGCACTCCTCTGACCTTAATTATTGGACCTTTGGAAGAAATGTTGGAAAGCAAACAGTTTAATGATAAGGTGGAACAAACACTTCAACGTATGTTGAAAAATGCCCGAATGCTTTTGGGATTAATTAATCAAATTCTAGATTTCCGAAAAGCTGAGACAAATAATTTGAAACTGGAGTTAAAACAGATTGATCTGAGTGTATTTCTGCACCATGTCTATAGTCAGTTTAATGAGTTAGCGCAACAAAAGAAAATTGATTTTGATTTGGTTTGTCCGGAAGACTCTATCATGTTGGCAGCAGACCCTCAAAAATTGGAATCGATATTGTTTAACCTATTATCGAATGCAATTAAGTTTACGCCTTCCTATGGAAGTATTCTTGTTGAATGCCGCACTGATGATACAAATGTGATTATTCGGATCTGTGATACAGGAAAAGGAATGGCTCAGCATGAAGTTCCTAATATTTTCAATCGCTTTTATCAACTGAAACCTTCGGGAAAGTCCCTAGGCACGGGGATTGGATTAAATCTGGTGAAACGCTATATGGATCTTCACGAAGGGAGTGTTGAGGTACAAAGTAGCTTAGGAAAAGGGAGCCAGTTTACACTTATATTTCCGCGAGGCGAGGTGCAGGGGCAATATGAGGAATATAGTTTTCAAACATCCATTTCTTCTTTAAATGTTGAACATCAAGAGAGCATAGAGCAGGATGGCTTAAAAAAAGAGCCGGTCTTGGTTATTATTGATGATCATCAGGATATTCTTGATTACCTGAAAGATATTTTGGAGAAGAACTATCGCGTTTATACGGCAATAAATGGGAAAGAAGGTCTGAGCTTGGTCGCTCGTAAACACCCTGATCTGGTTATAAGTGATATTATGATGGAGGATATGGATGGCTTGATGGTGTGTAAAAAGATAAAATCCAATTTGAATAGTTCTCATATCCCGATTATTCTTTTAACGGCAAAAAATGCATTGGAAGATCGGATTGAGGGATTTGACAGTGGAGCTGATGAATACATTGAAAAACCTTTTAATAGTAAGCTATTACTTACTCGTGTTCGTACATTGATTGAACATCGCGAACTAATGAAAAAACGCTTTCTCCTTTCTGACCTAAAAAGCACAGATGTGGCTCCGTCTTCGGTTGATGAAAAGTTCATGACCCGAGTAGTTAGTATTATCGAGTCGCAAATAACTGATTCTGACTTTACGGTGCAAAGTTTGGTTGATGAAATGAAAGTGAGTCAGGATCAGCTCTATCGGAAAATAAAAGCATTGACAGGCTTGTCGATCAATCACTTTATCCGTCTTTTGCGATTGAAACGAGCAGCGCAAATGTTGGCTTCGGGACAATACACTGTTAGTGAGGTGGTTTTTCAGACAGGATTTAATAATCCGTCATACTTCACGAAGTGTTTTAAAACAGAATATGGAGTATTGCCAAGCGACTATATGCAGAAAGCAAATGCTTAGTGTTAACACGAAGGAATTGTACGAGGTAGTCGGTATTTGAAAAGGAAGAATTCTTGTTTTTTCCGTGTTTATTATCGTGTTTTTGTGACTGAGAATAACAATTCACTATTTTGTTGACGAATTAAAGATTGATTTTTAAACCAACTAAAAAATAGATTTACATGAAAAAACGACTACTCCTTGTAGCGCTTGTGCTCGGTTCTTTATCGGGTAAACTGTGGGCGCAGGTGAATTACCTGAAAGAATCGGATGCTGATTTTCAAAAACGTATGGAATGGTTTACCAATGCCAAATATGGCATGTTCATTCATTTTGGCTTGTACAGTCAGCTTGGGGGAATTTATGAAGGAAAAACAGTTAAAGGCTATGCGGAATGGATTCAATCATCGGCGGATATCTCACGGGAAGAGTATGCCCGGTTAATTGATACCTGGAATCCAAAGGATTTTGACGCGGATAAAATAGCACGGTTAGCCAAAAAGGCTGGCATGAAATACTTGGTGATTACCACAAAGCACCATGAAGGGTTTTGTTTGTGGGATTCAGAGTATACCGATTTTGATATTGCCAGTTCGCCCATGAAAGGACGTGACCTGATTCAGGAACTATCTGATGCCTGTAAAAAGCAAGGAATCAAATTCGGCACGTACTACAGTATTATTGATTGGAATCACCCTTCGCAACATCGCAATGATTCTGGGAAAGATGGATGGAATCGTTGGGGCCAGGTGGCTATGATTTCTGAGAAAAAGCAAGAATACATCGCTTATATGAAAAATCAAATCCGCGAATTGGTTGAAAAGTATGATACTGAGATTTTGTGGTTTGATGGCGATTGGGTGAATTGGTGGGACATGGAAACTGGCGAGGACCTGTACCAATACATTCGTGCGTTGAAACCGTCGATCATTATCAATAATCGGGTGGCCAAACGAGCCGAGTTTAAACGAGACTTCGGAACCCCGGAACAGGAACATCCCGGAGATGCACTGGATCATTACTGGGAGGCGTGCTATACCATGAATGATTCATGGGGATTTAAAAAAGAGGATCATAACTGGAAAAGCGCTGATAAAGTTTATACCCAGCTCATGGAAATCAACGAAAGAGGAGGAAATCTCTTGCTAAACATTGGGCCCGATGGGGAAGGCAATGTTCCTGAAGAAAGTGTTCAAATCCTAAAACAAGTAGGCAAGAAACTAAAGAAGAAATAGTCCTTGAGCTTGTTCAGTAGAAAGATTCCTGTTATGGATTAGGATGAATTCTAACGGGACATGAGTCTGTTTAAGGATGGAAAACTTACGCTTGTTTTTCTTCCTCAAACAGACTTTTCTTTTTTTGATAATTGCCGGGAGTTAGCCCGATTATTTTTTTGAATTGCCGGTTAAAATAGGACAGATTATTGTAGCCACATCGGAAACAAACTTCAGAAATCGAAAGATTCCCTTCAATTAAAAGCTTGCAGGCAAAACCTACCCGCACTTCATTGATAAATTCACTGACCGATTTTCGTGTCTTTTGACGAAAGAAACGACACAAGGATGCAGGAGTCATATTGGCAAGCAGAGCGAGCTCTTCCAGTTTAATTTCTTTTTCAAAATTGGTGAGGATATAATCATAGATTTTGTCAATTCGCTTGGAATGGTGTTTTTGATAATGATCGGCAAACGGAATGCCTGATAGAATGGTATGATTTTCCACTTGAGCTAATTTGTGTAGCATTGTAAGCAAGTGTGTGAGTCGGTCAAAGGGTTGTTGGTCGATCATTTTTCGGAGTTTCCGTTTTACCGGATGTCCCTCGGGTAAATGGTAACTGATTCCGCGAGGAGAAAGCTCCAATAGTTTTTTTATTGGCGCCATCTCTGGTAATTCCCATAGACCTTGCCCTAAAAAGTCTTGTCCAAAATGCAGTACAATCGCACTCACTTTCTTTCTTGAGTTGTGGTCGAAGTAGCTGTCATCACTTTTCCAAACATGGGGTAATCCAACTCCTAAAAGCACCAAATCCCCACTGGCAAAGCGTGATATGTCATCTCCAATGAAACGGGTTCCTTTGCCGTGAATAATATACACCAGTTCCAATTCAGAGTGATAGTGCCAGTGGTCGTAAAAGGCAGTACGGGTATCTTTCCGAATTGAAATGGATTGGTGAGCCTGTTTGGTTAGCTTAAAATATTGTGCCTGCATAAGATGTCATTTAGTGATAGTATTTTGTTACAAATAGAATCAAATTTACTGGATTTATTGATCTATTGAAAATATAGTTCAAGTTACAGGTAAAATGATTCAACAATTCTATGGAGGAACAATGTAATTTTGAACTATTCAGGAAAGCGCTATTTCTTTTCAACAAAAGGGATAAACGATTTCTGGTAAGATTCAGATAGAAAGTACAGTGAGATGTAATGATTACTACTACAACCAATAATATATAATGAGATGAAGAATCTACACTTTTTAATTTGTTTATTCATGTTCTTACTAATTGCTCCGTTGGGTTACGGACAATTAGCTGTTGTTCCTCGAAACTCCTCGGTAAGTCCTGTGAAAGTTGACTTGAACGGGCGATGGAATTTCAATGATTCCTTTTCCGGAAACCTTGCTGAGGTGGGCAATCGAGCAAAAAGATGGCCTCAGATTGAAGTCCCTGGAGAATGGTCCATGCAGGGATTTCAGGTTGAACCTGGAAAGGCCGGAGTTTATTCGCGTTCGTTTGAAGCGCCAAAAGCTTGGAAGAACTGTCGGATCTTTTTGCGTTGCGATGCTGTTTTTAGTCAGGCCGATATTGTCATTAATGGTAAAGAGGCCGGTTCGCATGTCGGGCCGATGGTTGCTTTTGAAAAAGAGATAAGCTCTTTAATTAAGCCCGGAAAAGAGAATCGGGTAACCATGGCGGTAACAGCCGAAACGATGGCCGATACTTTGATGTCTGGAACGCAATATGCAGCTCACCAATTGGGTGGAATTTTGCGTAAGATCTATTTGTATGCAGTGCCTGAAACATATTTGGCTGACTTAGTTGTGGAGACGCCTTTGGATAACCAATACAACCACGCGTTGTTAAATGTATCAGCGAATCTGAAAAATGCTGCATCGGTTGACCAAGCGGATATCACTGTTCGTTTATTCAGTCCAAGCGGCGATCAAGTTCAGTTAGCCGATTCGCGAAAAACAGTTCAGTTCGATGGAGCGAAAGAGCAAGCTATCCAGTTTTCATGTTCGGTAAATAGTCCGAAAAAGTGGGATGCTGAACACCCTAACCTATATCGCTTAGAGATTGAGCTAAGTTCATCAGCTGGAGTTGAAACCATTGTCCGGAAAATTGGCTTTCGTCATATTGAGGTCGTTGGAAACCAGCTCTTCGTCAATGGAGTAGCTATTAAGTTAAAAGGGGTTAATCGGCATGAGGTACACCCACTACGAGGAAGAAGCCTTACATCCGAATTGTGGAAACAAGACGCCGAATTGTTTAAGCGTGGGAATGTGAATTATATTCGGACTTCACATTATCCGCCATCCGAAGAGTTTATTGCCTTGTGCGATAGTCTTGGCTTGTATGTTGAACTTGAAAACCCCGTCAGTTGGGTAGGCCATCATGCCAACGAACATTGGAAGACGCATGATGCGAAAGATTCGGATATGTATCCTTATTTCGAAAGCATTGCACGTGCCGATATTGCATTCTTTCGGAATCATCCAAGTATCTTAATCTGGTCAATGGCTAACGAGTCGATGTGGACTGATAATTGGTCGCGCTTGGCCGACTTTTATGCCGAAGAAGATCCGACTCGTCCGGCTACCTTTCACGATCAGGCCTATGGTGGCTTCAACAACTACGGGAGTAAAAAAATGCCCATAGCAAATATTCATTATCCGGGAACGGGTGGTCCACGAGTAGCTGAGGACTTTGAACGTCCGCTTTTGTTTGGCGAGTATGCTCACCTGAATACTTATAATCGGGAGGAAATTGTAACGGATCCTGGCGTGCGCGATGCATGGGGAAGGGGCTTTCGAAAAATGTGGGAAGGCATGTACAAAAGCCGTGGCTGCTTGGGCGGAGCTATCTGGTCAGGTATCGATGATGTTTTCTATTTACCTGATGGACGTGCTGTTGGTTACGGTGAATGGGGCCCAATTGATGGCTGGCGACGCGAAAAACCAGAATACTATCACATGAAAAAGAGCTATTCTCCGGTAAAAATACATAATCAGCAGGTTGATGTGCCTGAGGCTGGGCAGCCTGTTCGTTTGCAAATTGAGAACCGGTTTAACTTTACGAACCTGAGTGAGTGCAAGATCTACTGGGAAGTTGGAACGGAGCAAGGAACGGTGGATATGGTGCTGCAGCCACAAAAAACAGGCATCCTGAATATTTATACTGGCAACAGCAATCTTGATGGAAAAATACTGACGGTGCGTATTGTTTCGCCTCAAGGCATTGAAGTGGAAGCTTGTGCCATTGAGATCGGGAATGTGAAACGCGATGATTTTCCTTTTCAGAAAGTACAGACAACTCAAATTTCAGCTTCAGAAAGCAATGAGCAGTTAACGATCGCAGGGCAGGGATTTGAATGGTTATTTGATTTGAGCAAAGGCGACTTGAATGGAGCTTGGGTCGATGATAATAAAGTGTTGGCTGGTGGAGCTGAATTGATGATGCTTGAATTAAGAACAGGTTCCTGTAATACCGAACATAGCTTGGAGATTCCGCTGCATAATTCGATTTGTACGGCCAGGGAAGTGAATGAGGTTACTTGGAAACAAACACAAGATACTGTGCTCGTTTCAGTGCAGCTAAGCTATGCCGAAGCAGAGGGAGTAATTAATTACTCGTTTACAGCCAATGGCGATGTTCATGTTGATTACCAAATGAAATCAAAAGTGAAGATGAATCCACGGCAGTGGGGATTAGTATTTTCAGCGCCTGCTACTTCAGCAAATTTACAATGGTATCGTAAGGGCTTGTGGAGTTGGTATCCTGAAAATCACATCGGGCGTACCAATGGTAAAGCAGTCCCTTTTGGCGAAAAAGCCTTCCGTGTTGAGTCGTTTGGTCAAGTGCCGGAAAATGATTGGCGTTATGATGCCATTCTGTTGGGAACTAATGATTTCAGGGCAACGCGTGAGAATATATACTGGGCAGCTTTGTCTAATGCTGGAGGCGACGGAATTACGGTTGTTGCTGATGGAAAACAGGCCTTCCGCTCCTTCGTTGACGGTGCTGACAAAATCAGTTTCTTGGTGGCTGGCTATTCAACCGGTGGAGGCGATTTGTTCTTTAGTGGACATTATAATGATGAGCGTATACCTCTGGAAAAAGGAAGTATCCTGCACTCAACAGTAAAATTACAGCTAATCAAAAAATAGAAAAAGGTTCTTTGGGTATGGTGTATTTGAGATAGCTGGAAACAGTTTATCAATACACCTTAATCTGAAGAACCAAAAGTAACGGAGTTAAATCGATAAATATGAAGAAGTTTAGTTTGTTAGTTGCTATTCTGATATGCACCTTAGCGGTTGGAGCGCAACTTACATTTGATCGTCAAAAACTGGAGACCATTCGCTGGAGTCCGCTTCCGACGGAAGTTTTAGGAATTAAAAAACTACAGTTAGACCTGAATGGAAACTGGCATTTTAATCCGTCGCCTGAAGATTCATTCTGGACAAAAAAGACCGTGGCAAATTGGAAAACCATTGAAGTGCCAGGCGAATGGGTTATGCAGGGCTTCGAGGTGGATGCCGGACAGTATGCCGGATATCAGCGGAATTTTCAACTGCCGGAAAACTGGAACGGTTACCGTATAAAACTCAAGTGTGAAGCGGTATATAGCGAGTGTACTGTTTGGGTTAATGGCCAAAAAGTAGGAGGGCATCTGGGCGGATTTACGCCTTTTGAATTAGATGTGACGGATGCCGTTAAAAAAGGAGAAAATACCATTGCTCTTCAGGTTCGTAGCGAAAGTGTGGCCGATACGCTTTCTTCGGGATCGCAATATGCGGTTCATCCTTTAGGGGGAATTTCTCGTCCCATTTATTTGGTGGCACTTCCTGAGGTTAATGTGGCTTCGTTTCACGTTCGAACCCAGTTTGATGAAAATTACGAAGATGCTGATTTGTTGGCTGAATTTACGCTGAGTAATGAAACGGCACAGTCACATCAGGTTGCATTGAATTTTAGACTGACAGACAATCTGGATCAACCGGTTGCATTTGGAGGCGACAATAAACTGACGGTTGAGACACAAGAAGGCAGGAGCACCGTTTCTGCCAAACTGAACGTTAAAAAACCGGCTCAGTGGGATCCGGAACATCCCAATTTGTATCACTTGCATTGTGTCGTATTGGTTGATGGAAAAGAAACAGCAACGATAGTGCGCCGTTTTGGGTTTAAACAAACCGAGGTTCGCGGCAATCAGGTTTTTGTAAACAACCGCCCCATCAAGTTAAAAGGTGTTTGCCGGCACGAGGTGGATCCTCTTCGTGGACGATCACTTACCGGTAACACTTGGTACGAAGATGTAAAACTCTTTAAGGAAGGAAATGTCAATTACATTCGTACTTCACACTATCCTCCTAACCAAAAGTTGCTGGATGCTTGTGATGAATTGGGGATGTTTGTTGAGGTAGAAGGTCCTTTTTGCTGGGCTGGCAAGAAGCCTGTTAACAATTCGAATTATTTTGAAGCTATTGTTCAGCCCATCCTTGAAATGGTTGAATTGAATAAATCGCATCCGTCGGTTTTGCATTGGTCAATTGCCAATGAGTCGTACGATTTTAACGAACTTTTTAAAGAGGCAGCTGATTTGGTGAAGGAAGCAGATCCCTCACGTCCCCGTATTTTTAGTCAATACGGACCTGACGGCGATGGCGAATATTTAGAACTTGCAAATCATCATTACCCAGGTCCAGGTGGCCCCGATAAATACAAGAATCATAAACGTCCGATTACTTTCGATGAGTATGTACACTTGAATGCCTACAATCGTTTTGAGTTGATGACTGATCCGGGTGTTCGCGACTTCTGGGGCGATATTCTTTACCACATGTGGGAGAAAATGTATGCAGCAAAAGGTGTGCTCGGTGGCGCTCTGTGGGCTGGTATCGATGATACTTTTTTTTTACCATCGGGACATGCTGTTGGTTACGGTACCTGGGGGCCTGTTGATGGCTGGAGAAGGCCCAAACCGGAATACTGGCATATGAAGAAAATCTATTCGCCTGTAAAAATCAAGCTGGAAAATGGACAAGGAGATGAGCCTGTAAAGCTGACAATTGAAAACCGCTATTTCTTTTCGAATCTGAAAGAATGCCGAATTGTTTGGACCAACAATGATGAGCAGGGGATATTAGCTGTTGATGCTGAACCTGGCGCAACGGTGGAGGCTATTTTTCCGTTTAGCAATGATGAAATAGGAAAACTTGCTATTTCGGTTTATAAAGATAGTGAAGTTGCTGTAGATGAATATGCTTATGATTTATCGATGCCGAAAGCAGAAACGCTTGCAAAGAATGATGACCGCTTTAAATGGAGCCAGAAGGGTGATCAAAAAATTGCCGTAAGTAAAAAGCTGAAGGTTGAATTTGGCCCCGAGGGATTTCATGTTTCGGATTCAAAAGGGCACGAAGTGTTAAGTGACTGGCCGGTATTGATGCTTGTATCTGCTAATAATAAGGGCGATACACAAATGACCAAAGAAACGCCGGACTATACGCTGTATTCGCCCACAGCATCCAATCGAAGCATTCGTTCGGTAGAGCTGGAAAAAGGAGAAAAGCAACTGAAGATTATTCTAACGGAAGGATACGACGAGGCTACAGGTACTATGGAAATTAATATTCAGGCTGATGGGAACATGAACGTCTCATACGATTACACCATGCTGAAAAATGAGAATTTCCGTCAGTGGGGCATCGCGCTTTCTTTGCCTGAAACATTCAATACCCTGAGTTGGGAGAAAAAAGGACTGTGGACCGTTTACCCCGAAGATCATATTGGACGGCTGAAAGGTGAAGCGAAACTTTTTTACAACGATGAGCGCTGTGGATTAGCGGGCCCTTCGAAAAAGCCTTCCTGGGCATATCATCAGGATCAAACGGCTTACGGAAGCAACGATTTCCGTTCGACCAAACGCAATGTGTTTCATGCTTCTTTATCAACTGAAGAAGAAAGTACCCTTGAGTTGAAATCTGATGGAAGTCAGCATATACGCAGCTGGCTTGAAAATGGTAACATTCATTGGTTGGTAGCCGGATACGATAACCCGGGATCGGAACGATTCCTGCGTGGGTTTAGTTCACATGCCCGTCTTTATGATATTCCACTAACAAGAGGACAGAAACTAAGTGGACAAATAAAACTGACAATTACAAAAGAATAAATAACATGACTGATAATTATTGGAAGGATGACGAAGAGCTTTTCGGCTTTATCCGAAAGGAACTTTATACTGCGGTGGTCGGAGATATTATGGATAAAATGGGCTTGCAACATCAGTTTCTACCACCACAGATCAGACCTCTCAAGGAAGAGATGATGTTGGTGGGACGGGCGATGACTGTTTTGGAAGCTGATTGTTTTGAAGAACTGAGTCCGGGCTCTCAAAATCCACTGATGAATAAACCATTCGGCTTGATGCTCGAAGCTCTGGATAACGTAAAGCCTGGAGAGGTTTACATCTGCTCTGGTTCTTCTCCTGCCTATGCTTTAGTTGGCGAACTGATGCTTACCCGTATCAAAATGTGTGGTGGCACTGGAGCTGTTGTCAATGGCTATTCGCGCGATACCAAGGGGATTTATGATGTTGATTTACCGGTGTTTTCTTATGGCCCCTATTCTCAGGATCAGGCGCCTCGTGGTAAAGTGATTGACTTTCGGGTGCCCATCGAAATGAACGGGGTTCGTATCAATCCTGGTGATATTATTGTTGGTGATATTGATGGCGTTTGTGTGGTCCCTCAGTCGGTTGAGAAGGAAGTATTTGCGCACTCTTTGGAAAAGGCTCGAGGGGAGAAAACGGTATTAAAAGCTATCCAGGATGGGATGAGTGCTGTTGAAGCCTGGAACAAATACGGAATCATGTAAGGCAATGTATAAATAAGAAATAGCCATGATTGACGGATTTTAAGATCATGGCTCTAACGATAGAATGAATGAAGATTACAGATGTAAAAGTATGGTTGGTTGAAGGTGTAAAGTACAACTGGACTTTATTGAAAATTTATACCGACGAAGGAATTACTGGGGTTGGCGAAGCGACAAACTGGCCCGGAAGTCAAATGATTGAAGCCGCTGCTATTGAAGCAGGAAAACGTATTATCGGATTGGATCCGATGCGGACTGACTTTATCTGGACCAAATTGTATCGCGATTTGAATTGGGTTGGTCCTTTTGGTGCCAGCATGTGTGCTATTTCGGGTATTGACATGGCCTTGCTCGATTTGAAAGCAAAGAAACTGGGAGTCCCAATGTATGAGTTGCTGGGAGGGGCGTTTCGTACAAAAATCAGGCTGTACGCCAACTACTGGTTTACAGGTGGCGGTCACAATGCCGAGGACTACGCACAACAAGCCCGACAAGTTATGGATGCCGGCTTTAAGGGTGTTAAGTTTGATCCATTTGCGCATGTCAACTATTTGTATGGTGAAGACCTAAATACGGACTTGGGCTTGAGTCAAGAGCAACAAAATCGAGCTTTTGAGGTGAGCAAAGCTGTTCGCGAAGCGATTGGACCCGATGCTGACCTGATGATCGAAACGCATGCAATGCTTAATTTCAAAACAGCAGTGACCATGGCTGAACGATTGGCTCAGTTGAACATTACCTGGTATGAAGAGCCGGCAGGCCCTGAAAATGCCAATACTTTGAGAGCCTTTCGCGAACGCATCGACCCTAAAGTGTCGATTTGTGTTGGAGAGCGTCATTATACACGTCACGGAATTCGGGATCTGCTGGAGAAGCAGGTGGTGGATGTTATTATGCCGGATATTACCCGTTGTGGTGGCCCTTCGGAAATGAAGCGCATGGCAACCATGGCCGAAACCTACAATGTATTGTTGGCACCGCATAACCCGAATGGGCCCCTGTCAACATTGGCAAGTGCCCATGTGTGTGCGGCTGTTCCCAATTTCTTCCGCCAGGAGTATATTTATTGCGATGTGCCTTGGCGAGATGAAGTAATTGATCATGCCATTGAGGTCGATCAAGGTTACCTGGTATTATCTGACCGTCCGGGTTTAGGTGTCGATTTGGTTGAGCAGGAAATGGAGAAGCATCCGGGTATCCGTATCGCTAAAAAAGGTTTTTATATTTAGCAATAGGAAAGTACGAAGTGACTAAAGTATATTGACAGAGTTTTTAAGTCTTAAGTTAGTTCGAAGTTGTCCAAGAATCTATTGTCTTGGCTCTAACAAAAGTGTCTTAAAAAAATATAAACAGATAAAACCAATAAAAATGTTAGGGATTAATCTAACCGATAAAGTAGCTATTGTAACAGGTGTTTCCAGTGGTATTGGTGCAGGAGTCGCAAAAGTGCTGGCTGAAGCTGGCTGTCATGTGGCTGGTTGTGCAAGGACATCTGAAGATCAGGATAGTGTCAAAGATTTTATCAAGAGTGTTGAAGCTTTTGGGAGGAAAGCTTTTTACCAAGCGGTTGATGTTACCTCAAAAGAGCAGATTGCCTCTTTTGTTGAAAGTGTTGCCCGTGAATTTAAGCAGATCGATCTTGTGGTTTCCAATGCTGGGGTAAACGTATTTAAAGGAGCTTCGCAGTGCTCCGAAGAAGATTGGACTTACAATCATGAACTAAACCTGGCTTCGCATTGGCGTTTGGCAAAAGCAAGCCGGAAACATTTAGAAGCGAGTTCTTCAGGAGTTTTTGTCGTTATGACTTCCAACCATGCTTACTCGTCAATTCCTGGTTGTTTTCCATACAATGTGACCAAAACGGCACTTACTGGTTTGGTTCGTGCCATGGCAATTGAATGGGGACCCTCGGTGCGGGTTGTGGGAATAGCTCCTGGATTTATCGATACTCCCGGAAACGATAAATGGTTTAACTCGTTCCCGGACGCAGCCGCTGAACGTCAACGAACAGTTGATTTGCATCCGGCGGGAAAACTTGGCACCCCAGAAGAAGTTGGAGCATGGTGTGCATTTTTAGCCAGCAGCTTTGCCGCTTTTGCTACAGGCACAACTTATCTGCTTGATGGGGGGCGGTCAGCGTTGATGCAGGATAGCTAAATTAGAAAAAGAATGAGAAATCGATGCATGAGATTTTCTTTATTGCTTTTCATGCTAACCTATTACCAATATGCTCATGGGACAAAAAGTAGAAGTTGTAAAGAATACGCCAGCGGCTATCCTAGGCGAAGGTGCTGTGTGGCATCCAATTGAAAAGGTGCTTTATTGGGTTGATATTACCGGGGAAAAACTTCATTGTTATGACCCGGTAAAGAATGAAAATAAAACCTATCCAATGGGGAGCATGATCGGAACCGTTGTGCCAGCAATTGGAAAATTTTCGGTTGTCGTTGCTTTGGAATCCGGGATTCATGGAGTGTCAGGGGAAGGTGTGCTACAGAAACTGACGGGCTATCCAAAGGAAATGCAAAATAATCGTTTTAACGATGGGAAATGTGATCCGGCTGGACGTTTCTGGGTAGGCACCATGAATAAAAATGTGGTGAAAGATGCCGGTAATCTCTACGCTTTTGACGGGCATGAGCTTACCGTGAAGCAAGCCAATGTAACCATTTCAAATGGGATAATTTGGTCTACTGATGGACAAACCATGTACTATATTGACACGCCGGAGTTTGCCATCTTTGCGTACGACTTTGATTTAGAAACAGGAAATCTGTCCAATCGTCGAGTAGCTGTGAAAATTCCCAATCAGCTTGGCGCTCCCGATGGCATGACCATCGACTCAGAAGGGATGCTGTGGGTAGCGCACTGGGGAGGAAAAGCCGTAATCTGCTGGAATCCTGAATCAGGTGAGCAAATACAAAGAATTGAAATTCCGGCTCCACACGTTACTTCTTGTGCTTTTGGAGACGAAAATTTGCAAACCTTGTACATCACCACTGCCCGGGAAGGGATGACGGATCAGCAATTGCAGCAATATCCGTTAAGTGGATCTCTTTTTAAGATTCAGCTTGACGAGCAAGGCAGCAAGGCCGGAATTTTTAAAGGATGGCTGGACTAGTCAAAATGACATGATAGCAAAAGACACTCTCTTTGCTATCATGTCATTTAATTATATGTTCTGTTAATATTTTTGTTTGGACAATATAGTTCACCAATGTGAGAATATAGTTCATCGATAGGGGATGAAAAGCCTTTATTTTTATCAATCACAAAGCCAACTTAACACTAACCAAACGAAGAATAAAAAAACCGGCAAATGTTTGCGCATTTGCCGGCAATAAACATGATGCTACCAACATCATGCAGGTAAGTTAACAGCCAATAGTGGCTATTTTTAAACTTAAACGTTCAAACTTATGAAAAAAAATGTTGAGTCGGGATGTGTTTGTACCAGATACAAGCAATTTTCCCGGAAAGTTAATTTATTGTTGACAACTCTTCTATTCTTTTCTTTTTCGGCAACGGCTTCGTTGCCAGGTTTTTCAGATGATTTGTTAGTTCTGTTTTCCTCGGGAGCTCAGGAAAAGAAAATAACAGGAAAAGTTGTGGATAGTGGAGGGGGACCGTTACCCAACGCAACGGTTACGGTTTTAGGATCCACTCGTGGAGTAATAACGGATTTTGATGGTCAGTACTCAATTGAAGTTGAAGCTACTGATAAACTGGTATTTTCTTTTATTGGGATGGAAAGCCAGACAGTGGAAGTCGGGAATCAGACGACCATAAATGTAACACTAAATGAAAAGACTGACGAGTTGGATGAAGTAACGATTGTTGCCTTTGGAAAGCAGAAAAAGGAAAGTGTTCTTTCATCCATTGAATCTGTAAATACAGAAGACTTAAAAGTTCCATCGAGTAACTTGACAACCGCATTTGCCGGTAAAATGGCTGGGATGATTTCATACCAACGCAGTGGTGAACCCGGACAAGATAATGCTGAGTTTTTTGTAAGAGGGGTTACCACATTCGGTTATTCAAAATCACCACTTATTCTGATTGATGGTATAGAGTTGTCAGCGAATGATTTAGCTCGACTTCAGCCTGATGATATTGCTAGCTTTTCAATCATGAAAGATGCTACAGCCACTGCCTTGTATGGTGCGCGTGGTGCAAATGGAGTTATTTTGGTTACAACTAAGGAAGGTAGAGAGGGGAAAGCGAAAGTTAATATTCGTTTTGAAAATTCTATTTCACAGCCTACCAAGGACATTGAATTTGCAGATAATATCACATTCATGCGCAAACATAATGAAGCAGTATTGATGCGCGATCCTCTGGGGTTACCTCGCTATTCAGAAGAAAAAATTATCAGAACTGCTAATTCAGTTGATTCGTATCTCTATCCTGATAATAACTGGAAAGATATGCTGACCAAGGATTATACAATGAATCAGCGGCTCAATTTTAATGTAAGTGGCGGGGGGAAAGTTGCCCGGTACTATTTAGCCGCTTCGCTAAACCAGGATAATGGTATTTTGAAAGAAGCTGAAATGAATAATTTCGATAACAATATTGATTTTAAGAAGTACCTGTTGCGGTCGAATATTAATTTGAACATCACCAATTCAACAGAAGTGGCCGTTCGATTTCATGCTACATTTGACGATTATACCGGCCCGGTACATGGCGGTTCTGAGTTGTACAAAATGGCACTTTATGCGAATCCGGTTTTATTTCCAGCATATTACGAACCTGATGAAAACAACCAATTTACGCGACACATTCTGTATGGTAATTATGAAGATGGTGATTATCTTAACCCCTATGCCGAATTAACAAGAGGTTATAAGGATAGTGACCGTTCCTTGATATTGTCTCAATTTGAGATAGAGCAGAGTATGGACGCTGTAACAGAAGGATTGTCTTCTAAATTGATATTTAACACTAACAGGGAAGCCTCTTCAGGGATAAGCAGATTTTATAACCCCTACTATTACAGACTTGTTGGTACAGGAAGTGAATATTTGCTGGATGCTATCAACCCGGAAAGTGGTACAGAATATTTAGGGTACCTCGAAGATAATAAGGCGATTAGCATAAATACATACTACGAAGCTTCTTTAAGATACGACCGTACCTTTACTGAGAAGCACGGTGTTAGTGGCTTATTGGTTTTTATTGGAAGAGAAAGTAAATATTCGAATCCTGGCTCTTTACAGCAGTCTTTGCCATACCGCAACCTAGGATTAAGTGGACGGTTTACATATTCATATGATTCGCGTTATTTTACAGAGTTTAATTTTGGATATAATGGGTCTGAGCGATTTGCAAAGAATGAACGCTTTGGTTTTTTCCCTTCAGTTGGGGTAGGATATATTATTAGTAACGAAGAATTCTTTACTCCTCTCAGCCGGGTCGTTAACAATCTAAAGCTGAAAGCTACTTATGGTCTGGTGGGGAACGATGCTATTGGTTCTGCTCAAGATCGCTTCTTTTTCATGTCAGAAGTAAATCTAAATAATAATAGCAAGGGGGGCACTTTTGGAACCCGTTACGATTATTTCAAGCCTGGAGTAAGTATTGGTAGGTATGAGAATGATCAGATAAAGTGGGAGATAGCCAGGAAGTATAATTTGGGGTTTGAACTGGGGCTGTTTAGTGCTCTTGATATTATGGTTGATTTCTTTGGTGAGTCGCGGTCTAACATTTTGATGAATCGTATTACATTGGCTAACATGGGGCTGCAAGCAGGCGTTAGAGCTAATGTTGGTGAAGCAAAAAACCATGGTGTCGATATTTCTTTAGATTATAATTACAGTTTTAACAAAGATTTTTGGATTACAGGAAGGGGGAACTTTACTTTTGCTCGCAGTGAAATGGTCAAGTTTGAAGAACCGGACTACACTTCTACTCCCTGGGTTTCTAGAGTTGGTCAATCTTTGGATCAGGTATGGGGATATGTTGCCGAACGTCTTTTTGTAGACCAGGCAGAAATTAATAATTCTCCAACTCAGTTTGGTAAGTATTTACCCGGTGATATTAAGTATAAGGATATCAATGGAGATGGAAGAATTACACCGTTGGATAAGGTTCCGATTGGGCACCCAACAGTTCCTGAAATTATTTATGGATTTGGTTTTTCGACAGGTTATAAAAACTGGGATCTTTCCTGTTTTTTCCAAGGCTCTGCACTTTCTTCATTTTGGATTGACCAAGGAGCAAGTGCTCCATTTCGTCCTGCACCGATACCAGGTGGAGCTTCTCAGTTTTTGCGTGAAACTTTATCTAAGCGTAGCCATAGTAGTTTATTGCAAGCTTATGCTGAGGATCACTGGACTCCTGAAAATCAAAACTTGTTTGCACTATGGCCTCGTTTGTCTGAAAATGTCGTGGAAAATAATAACCAGACAAGTACCTGGTTTATGCAGGATGGCGCTTTCTTACGATTAAAATCACTAGAAGTTGGATATACTATTCCGGTTAAATCAATTGATCGACTTCGAATTTATGCAAGTGGAACTAATCTGTTAACGTTTAGTAAGTTTAAGCTGTGGGATCCCGAAATGGGAGGATCAGGAATTGGATATCCAATACAACGTGTGGTGAACTTAGGCTTGCAAGTAAATTTTTAAACCTTAAAATCCTAAAGAAATGATAAAATTTCGCTTATATTATATTATCCTGTTGTCTTTATTATCCTCTTGTAATTACCTTGATATCGTTCCAGATAATGTGGCAACAATCGACAATGCATTTACTGATAAGTTTAATGCCGAGAAGTACCTGTTCACCTGCTACTCGTACTTGCCTAAGATGGGCGATATTGATCAAAACCCAGCACTGCTGGGAAGTGATGAGGTAAGTAAAGCCTTATACCATGAAAATCAAAGAGGAGTATTATTGGCTAATGGCTATCAGAGTATTGTTAATCCTTTGTTTAATTATTGGAATGGAGGGAATGGAGGCCAGCCATTGTATGTGGGCATCAGAGATTGTAATACCCTGATTGAACGTATTGATGAGGTTTCTGATATGACTGAGCGTGAAAAGAGAACCTGGAAAGCAGAGGCTAAATTTATCAAGGCCTACCTGCATTTTTACTTGATACGTATGTATGGTCCTATTCATATCATTCGTGAGAATATTTCTATTAACGAGTCTATAGAAAATTTGAAAATGTCTAGAGATCCTCTTGATGAATGTTTCAGTTACGTTGTGGAATTATTGGATGAAGCGATAGCTGATTTACCGGAATTTAATGAGAATAGTACGCTTGAACACGGACGAATTACTGCTACCATAGCAGCAGCTGTTAAAGCAAAAGTATTGGTAACTGCAGCAAGTCCTTTATTTAATGGAGAATCCGGTTTTCAGATTCAGAATAATGATGGTACTCCTCTATTTCCAAATGGTGATGCTGCAATTGTAAACCAGAAGTGGGCAGATGCTTTAGCTGCTTGTGAAGAAGCGATTACTTTGGCAGAGCAAAATGGGCATCGATTATTGCAAATTGATGATTTTGATGAGAGTGGGAGTGTTTCTGATTCTACGCGACAGAAAGTCGTATTGGGCTATCGGGTAACCAGAAGAGATAATAATAAGGAAGTTGTATGGAGCCATACCAATAGTATTGTTACCGGATTGCAGGGCGATGCTATGCCTCAGTATTTCAGTCAGCTCGATTATCATTCTAATGGAAACTATGGTGTGCCATTAAAGATTTCCTTGATGTATTATACCAAAAATGGTGTTCCTGTGGATGAAGATGCCGAATGGCAAAATGAGAATTTGAACCAAGTAATACCAGCAGACGATGATCATCGGTTTCATTTAAAACTGGGCAAACGCACGGTGAAAAGAAATTTTAATCGGGAGCCACGTTTTTATGCCGATTTGATTTTTGATGGAGCCTTGGTGTATGGTCATCAACGTACGTTTTCAAATGATAAAAATCAGAATCTTGATTATATCGATCATTTACAGGGTGGATATACTACTGCCGGATATGCGCACAAGTATTGTCCATTTGGTTACTGGCCACATAAATTAGTTAGTATTGAATCGGGTGAGGCCGGCCAATTTTGGCACTATACAGGATATGCTTTTCCCGCATTAAGACTGGCCGACTTATATTTATTGTATGCCGAAGCACTCCTGGAATCAAATCAACTGGATGAATCAAAAGTATGGATTAATAGAGTAAGAGAGCGTGCCGGACTAAAAGGAGTGGATGAAGCATGGCAAGCTTATAGTATTAATCCGAATAAGCCAAGCACAAAGGAGGGGCTACGCGAAATATTGCATCGCGAACGCCTGATTGAAATGGCTTTTGAAGGCAGCCGGTTTTGGGATTTACGTCGTTGGTTAGAAGCTGAAGATAATTGTAATGTGCCAGTTCAGGCATGGAATCCACAGGAGTCGACACCAGAAAAGTATTACCAACCACAAACACTTTATTATCCAACTTTTACCACTAAAAACTATTTCTTCCCAATTGCTGAGAGCGAAATAACAAAGAATCCAAATTTGATTCAAAACTATGGTTGGTAGGCTTACAATTATTAACATTAAAGAGTACGTATTATGAAAAAAATAATAAACTATATCTTGCTCTTTGTCGCCTTAGTTGGATGCGAAGAGAAATCACTGGAGCCCATATCTGCTGATATGGAAGCGCCTGGAGTGGTGACCGATATTACTGTGAAAAATATTTCAGGAGGAGCAGAGATTGCATATACAATCCCTGGAGACAATGATCTGCTTTATGTGAAAGCAACCTACACTATCGATAATGGGAAAGAAATGGAGGTGAAATCATCGATGTATGAAAAGTTATTGGTTGTGAAAGGATTTAATGGAGCTGATAATACGAAGCAGTATAATGTACAGCTAACCTGTATTGATCGGAGTAATAATGAATCAGAACCGGTTACAGTAAAAATACAACCTGAGATATCACCATTGCAAAAAGTAAAAAATAGCATGCAGATTACGGAAGCTTTTGGTGGAGCCCTGTATAAATGGGAAAATCCAGAAGAGGAACCGATCACTTTCTTTTTTATGGCTGATACGATTACAACAGAAGGAGAGGAGGCAGGAGAACTTGTATCAACTCGTATCCTTAACACGACTCAAAAAGAGTGGCAGTATATTTCCAGAGGATTTCCGGATAAGCCACGCGAATTTGCTGTGGTTATGAGAGACAATTATGGAAATGAGACAGAGTTGGTTAAACCGGAATCAATTATTACTCCTTTAAAAGAAGAAGCGTTGGATAAGTCATTGATGACTGTTTTTGAATATGGAAATAACCCAGTTGATGATAAATGGAATTGGTGGGAGGGATTACCCAGTGCTCTTATTGATGGAGACAGAGGATCGGCTATAATCTCTTACCAAACACCTTATCCGCGGCATGTAACTATCGACTTAGGTAAAGTCTATAAGCTTTCCAGGTATGTGATGTTCCAACGAGGTGCAGGAGGAAAGCATCATTGGTTATATACTTATGGTAATCCCAAGACATGGTACGTATATGGTCGAGCCGAAGCTCCTGTTATGAATGAAGAGGTAACAGAGGATCTGGATGGAGATGGTTTACAGGACTGGACAAACTATTGGACACTTATTAGTAACGACGAAATTGTAAAACCATCAGGACTTCCTGGTAGTGACGTAAGTCAGGAAGATATTGATGCAGCACTAGATGGGCATAACTTCGATGTTCCATTAGAGACAAAACCAATGCGCTATTTTCGTATAGGTGTATTGTCTAATTGGGGAAATACTGGTTGGGTAAATTGGCATGAAATGGACTTTTATGGAGTTGAATTATAAATTGAAATTAATATGAAAACAAATAAATATTTATTACTGATCTCCATTTTCGTCTTAACCATGTTTTTTGGCTGCGAAGATATGATGGATACACATAGTGAATATGTCCAGGATGGAGAGATCATTTACAGTGTAAAAGTAGACAGCGTGTACCTGTTTCCTGGAAATAATCGGGTGAAGTTAAAGGGGTATCTGAAAAATGCTTTACAAGTAACTAACATCATCGTAAAATGGGAGAATGCGGACAATTCTGAACAAATTGAAACCATTGCATACGACTTTAATCAGTCGCCAGATTCTTTCATGGCAGAGATTCCAATAGATGAGGGACAGTATTTGCTCGAGTTTATTACAATGAACGAGGCTGGAAATACATCTGTATCGACAAAAGTTGATGGTAAGGTTTATGGCGAGAAATACCGAAGCTATCTTGAGAACAGACCTATTCAAAAGATACTGCCTAATATTTCCGGTGGAGCTATGATTACTTTTGCTCCGGCAGCAAGCAATCTGGTTACGATGAATTTTGAGTATCAAACAGTAGATGGAACCCAAAAGAACTTAGTTATTCTTCCGGATCAATCAGAGCTTCTTATTGAAGATGTTGATTTATATGTTCCAATTAATTATGCTAGCGGCTATATCCCCAGCGAAACGGCCATTGACACCTTTTTCTGTGATGTTGAAGAAATAAGCCTTGAATATCTTACCGATATTGCTTTTGAGATTGATAAATCGTCTTTTGAGATCATTGATTTTTCGACAGAAGAACAAGCAGCTAATGAAGGTGGGGGTAATGGTCCTGCTGTTAATATTATTGATGGTGATAATAGTTCATATTGGCAGAGCCAATGGGCTGATGGTATAGGTCAAATACCTCACCACATTACGATTGATATGAAAAATGAGTTTAATGTTACTCAAGTTGACCTTTTTAGACGAAATTCAAATAATCATACGAAAACCGTGGTTCTGGAAGGAAGTACCGATAATGTTAATTGGGAAGAATTTGGAACGCTTAATTATTCTTCTGACGGCTCAATTCAAAAGGAACTGATTGAACTGACCGATGGTAAACGTATGAGGTATATTAAAATTAATGTCACGGAATCAAATGTTCCTCCATATGTTTCTTTAGCTGAGATTTATGTTATCGGAAAACTATAATCGATATTCTTTTGATCTTATAAATTAATAAGAGAATTATTCTGGTATTTAAAATTAAACCAGAATCTCGATTATTTGCTTGAAAGCAACGATTTTTGAGACTTACTATATAAAAAACTCATTGTTGTCTTGTCGAAGTTTGGCTTCAAAACAAGATTCAATAATGAGTTTTTTGTTTGCAAGGCATGGCAAAATGCTTGGCTCCCAAACAATGTAATAGGTTGAAAGGTGGAGTGCAACCATGTCATCATTAAAGTATATATTCCTGTAAGAATTGTGTTTGGACAATATAGTTCATAAATGTGGAAATATAGTTCGTTTAATCTGTACGGTAATCTTCTATCTTTAGAGGCTTAATAGTAAAACATAACCTAATTAAATCGTATGGATTTTTTGACCGGATTACTCATTGTTGTTCTTGCAGGCGTGTTGCAAGGATCATTTTTCTTACCAATGACTTATACCAAAAAGTGGCAATGGGCACATAGCTGGTTTGCTTTTTCGTTGTTGGCTATGTTGTTGGTTAATTGGGGGATTGCCTTGCTAACCATCAATGGTATTACTTCTATTATTGCGGCTGTTCCGGTTCAACTACTGTTGCTGGTTGCCGTATTTGGTTTATTATGGGGGATTGGAGCTATCCTTTTTGGCAAGGCAATGGATATGTTGGGAATGGCACTCGGCTATCCCATTATTATGGGCATTAATGCCATTACAGGGACTTTAGTCCCGGCCTTAGTTTTTTCATCTTCAATTTTTTTAGAGCTCAAAGGACTGTTAATTCTTTTGGGGGCCTTGGTTTCGGTTGTCGGAATCTACTATTGTGCGAGGGCTTCCTCTCAAAAAGACAAAAGTTCGAAACTTTCGGGCTATACAACCACGGGCCTGATTCTGGCTGTTATCTCTGGCTTTACTTCGTGTTTACCCAATTTAGGAGCTGCTTTTAGTCAGGATATTACCCGAATTGCTGTGGAGCACGGAGTTGGGCAGGCGATGGCTGGAAATGTAATCTGGTCGCTGTTTTTCACCATGGGAGCAATCGTGAATATGGGATATTGCCTGTTTCTTTTGATTCGGTCGAAAGAACTGAAAGCTTTTGTTAATGAGTATAAGATGATGAATTGGAGCCTAATATTCACCATGTCGTTGATGTGGATTGGAAGTTTCTATGCCTATGGTTACGGGGCTGTTATCTTAGGCGATTTAGGTCTTGTCGTCGGATGGCCGCTTTTGGTATCATTATCCATTGTCATTGGCAACCTTTGGGGAATATTCCGGGGAGAATGGATAGGAGCTCCTCATAAAGCCCGTAAAACGCTCAATTTTGGAGTTCTTGTTTTAATTGGTGCCGTTCTTATCATTGCCGTAAGCAATCGATTTTAAAACTATTGCAGCTTTCTTTTTTATGTTGAAAAATAAATATACTATACCTTGCTTGGTGGGGCTTAATGTATTATAATTTAATTTGTTAATGGGTTGGTTTTGGGAAGATCCAGAATATTAACACAATTAAATTTTATACTATGGAGATGTATTGGGATATCATCTTTGAACTGAAAACGGAGTTGTCAAAGATAGAGGCCGTCTCGAATAATACTATTGATCAGGTGGAGTATGCCATTGGTCATTGCAAGATTGCTTTGGAAAAATTGCGTAAGTTGGTTGTGGTAAAGGGATTCCCCGATCGCGAATCGGAGATTCTGTTTTTCAAGGAAATTAAGCCTGCGGCCTATGGGAGGTTACTGTATTATCAATTGGTTTTCGAGATTGAAAGTAAACGCAGAAACGCCGATGTCCTGTTAACCAAGCGGTACCTTCAGAACTGCCTTTACAAAATCAATGAGTTCATGGAGAAACGTCATCTGAAAGTACAGTATTACCGTTGTGGCTATAAGCATTTGGATGAGCAGTATTTTCTACGATCAAACGCTGAAATTCCCCTGGAGTTGAGAGACAGCAGAGAGTTGTTGGATGAAGCGTTTTTTACCTGGCACGACCATACCTTTTCGGTGATTATGGCCAACGAAATGCTGCTGGATTACCTCAGTAAAGAAATCGAGAAACTCGAAAACCTTAGCAATAACAAAGTCAATGGGGCTAACTCAAGTTATTTGTGGTGTGGTAAAAAGATTGACCTGGCAGAGTTGATTTATGCCTTGCATTATGCCAAGATGGTTAATGGAGGAAAAACAACAATTCGGGAACTTGCAGGAATGTTCGGGCAGTTATTTGGGGTGGATCTGAGTAAGGATATTTACCGGTTCCATGCTGAAATCCAGCAACGAAAAATCGATCGGACCAAGTTTTTGGATTTTTTACGTTCCGTGCTTCAGCAGCGGCTGGATGAGGATAACGAATAAATCAGAATATTAACGTTCAAAAAGCTAAATGCCATGTCAATCGAGACACCAAAAATTCGTAAAAATGTTGATTTGATTAATGCCTTTTCTGGCTGCCCCATGGGCAAACCCTTGGAAGATTGTCCTTTTCGCGCATACTATGAGCTCAACAATGAACGGGAGCAGATTTTGCAAATTGAAAGCATTGAGCAGGAAGAACTGGATCGGATGAGGGAATTTCACCGGGAATGTGTACAGCACTATCGTGAAAGGAAAAGAAAAGGAATGGCTGTGTCTTCGTGATTTTTGCTTTAGTGCCCTAAGTGCTTCGCGATTCACCTGAAAAACCACACATGTCTTGATTCTACTTTACGATAAAAAACACCTCACCTGACAAGCCATTGATAACAAATTAATGCTGAAGGCTGCAATTTTGAATGAAATCAAAATGATCGTTTCGATTTAGCGAGTATAAAGCCCAACTTATTTGGGCCTTACCAAGCGAGAGAAACGACTGATAATAATGAATCATTCAAAAGTAAACGCTATGCCATCAGAAATTTTAACCACCGACGATCTTCGTGAGTTCAAAATCGAATTATTCGACGAGCTTAAAAAACTGTTCAAAGAAAACCAGGGGCTGCCTTCCAAGAAGTGGCTTCGTTCGGGCGAAGTCCGTAAGTTGTTGGGTATTTCGCCGGGAACCCTTCAAAATATGCGGGTAAACGGTACGCTTCCTTTTACCAAAATGGGAGGCGTTTTGTACTACGATGCTCAGGATATCTACAAGATTCTGGAAAAGAACAAAAGCCAGTCGCTCATTCGATTGGGGCAACGGTAATGAACTACCTCCGGCATCTAAACGGTTTCTTTGAGCGGCTGGCAGGGGATAAACGCCTGTCATCCTACCACATCAGCCTGTACCTGGCCTTGTTTTGGCAATGGAATGCCTGCCGGTTTCGAGATCAGTTTGTAATTTCTAGGGCGGAGATGATGGAGCAGGCCCGGATTGGTTCTGCCAATACCTATGCCCGCTGCATGAAAGAACTGACTGACTGGGGCTACATTCACTACAAATCATCCTCCAACCTGCATCGGGGCAGCGAAGTCCGTTGTATTCGGTTTGATCAGACAACTGACTCTCCTGCTGATGCTGATTTTGATACCAGTATCAAAGCCGGGACTGCAGAAGATACCGGAAAAGATACAACAGGAGATACCAGTTCTGCCACCAAGCTTAAAACTGATACGACAGGGAAGACAGCAGACGATACCAGTACCAGTTCGAAGACTGCACGAAATGCATCAGTTAATACCGCAGGAAAGACTGGTATTATAGGCAATATCAAAAAAGATACTTCTGCCAATACTACAGATGTTAGTGGCAGGACTATCAGTAGCAAATTGGATACTGCAAAGGATACGGCCAAGGCCCAGAATCATTTTACCGGTATACAAGCTGATACCGGAATTGATACAGCAAGTGATACACTTCTTATAAACAATACAAACAAGAATAAACAAGAAGAGAATCAAAAGAAGCAGGAAAAAGCAAAAAATGAAAATCAACAGGAACAGGGAAGCGTAAAGAATGGTGAAGGACTGAACCATCGGAGCGATGATGAGGAACTTAACATTCCGGATTTTTCGGAGGTGTCATTTTTCTTTCAACAAAACCGATTCCCGCCAAGTGAAGCCCAGCAATTTTATTCCCGGTACTTGTCCCTGGGATGGAAAACCGGAAATGCGCAACGAATTGTTTCCTGGCAAGCCCTTGCCCGGAAATGGATGTTAAACAGCCAAACACAAAAAAATCATGAAAGACCATTCAATCAAATCGGCGCAGGCCGCTTCAGCATCGCGACCGACAAGGATTATTCAGAGCCCTTATGAGCAAATTGCAGCGTTTAAAGGTGGGGTATTCCATTTCAATTTTCAGAAAAGTGTGCTCTGGATGGAAGAAAAAGGGAAAATGTTATTCGGGGATAATTTTGCCATTGCTCCCGCAGATCTGAACCTGATCTACAAACTGTTGATCTATGCCATTGGAGACAAGGAGAATGCAGAAAGACTGGGTCTCAACCTGAGGAAAGGCTTGTTGATTTCGGGACCAATTGGTTGCGGAAAGAGTTCGCTGGCCCGGCTGATCAGCTATTTTTGTCCGCGCGAAAAACAGTTTATGGTCAAGCCCACCCGGGAAATCAGCTTTGAGTTTGAAAAAAACGGGTATTCGGTGATCAATCATTACAGCAAGGGATCGTATTTTCGGATTGGTGGTTTGCCCGTGCCCAAGGTGTACTGTTTTGACGACCTGGGCCTGGAGCAGACCCCCAAACACTTCGGAAATGAGTGTAATGTGATGGCGGAAATCCTGTTGGCCCGCTACGACCTGTTTGTTGCCAAACGTATGCTGACTCATTTGACAACCAACCTTTCGGCCTCGGAACTGGAAGCCATTTATGGGAACCGGATTCGTTCCCGGATGCGCGAAATGTTTAACCTGGTTGCCTTCGATAAAGCGGCGAAAGACAAACGGGTATGATGCCCCTGCGGCCTGTTCACTTCGTTTGCTATGCACTTCGGGAACAAGCCTCGGGCTGCCAGTGAAAGCGGCCTGCCTGGTTTCAACAAGCAGCGCCACGACATTGCCTGACGAACCGCTTTGTTTTCCCAATGCAGGCAACTTTCTGTTTTTAACAGGTTTTATCCCTTGATTTTTTAGAGTTTATGATCCTACTTTAAAGGTTTTCCCGTGCACCGGAACCATCGCTCAGGCTCACTCAACCGCTTCCTTTATCCGCTCGCTGCCGTGCACGAAACCAGTCGCTGTTTCGCTCACCTTCACTCTGAAGCCGGTTTGCACCCCACGGCAAGAGTCGCACCGTTTGTTTCGCTTCGCTTTAAGCCCGGGCGACACTTGCCTTTAGCCTGCCCACTTCAATAATTTGTCCTTTGAAATTCCCAATCAGCCAAAACCAAAAGGAAAGCCAATTTAACCGGTCTCCCCGAAGTCCTGCGCTGAGCAAACTGCAAGGCCAGAGCAAGTGCCCCACCTTTATGATTATTTTTCACCGAACCAATTCAACATTTTTGTTTTTGGATTGGTGGGCCAGCCTTGCACTTTTGCCCCGACCGGCTGAGCAATCGGCTTTCTTTCTTTTTTTGCCTTTTTTCTTTCTTTGAGGTAATGGTTTGTGAGCAATTCAAAATCCAATAAAATACCCCATTAAAGACGGGTTTATTTCCCAAAAAAACCTTGGAACGAACAAAACCATTCAAAGAGCCTGAAAATAAAAACACTCCCTGTTTTTTGTTTAACCATATAAAACACCCCACCTGACAAAGACTGTACAAAAAGTCAGCGCCTGCTTTCCAACCTTTGTTGCGGTGATTTGAAAAAGTGCTTTTGCCGCTTTCAAACTTCACCAAAGTTTAACCTCTAAAACACGCAGAACATGTTTGGAATTGATCAAATCAGCTGGGGACAGTTTGGCACTTTCATTTTGATACTACTCGCATTCTGGTACCTGTGGGTAATTTTGATGGCTATTGCTCATCAGGCAAGGTTCAAGCGGAATCACCCTTTTGAAGAAGATCAAGCCACCAGCTTTGCTCCGGAAAATTTAAGGCCGATTGCCGTTAGCTCCTTGGATCTTCCTTCACGACTGATCCCATTTTCACTGGAAATGGCTATTGCGCTGCCCGTATCCTTTTACGAGGAGACTGGCCTGGATGAAGGCTATGCCATCAGCTGCTTTGCCCGCCCCAACGATTCCCGTCTTCCTGCAATTCTGGAACAAGTCCAGTATCAACAATAACCCTTAAAAATTTTAGCGATCATGAAAACAAAGGTTCAACGATTCTTTTTCAAGGCAGTCCCCGTGCTTGCAGTTGTTTTTCTCCGTGGTGCTTATGTTTTGGCCCAATCCTCTGCCGGAATTGATCAGGCTACCGCTGAAGTCAGCTCTTATGTCGATCCGGTCTCCAACCTGATTATTGCCATTGGCGCTGTAGTAGGCCTGATAGGCGGTGTTCGGGTCTATATCAAGTGGCAAAGTGGTGACCAGGATACCCAGAAAGCCATCATGGGCTGGTTTGGTGCCTGTCTGTTCCTGATTCTGGTGGGGGTAGTTATCAAATCCTTTTTTGCCTGATGAAAAGCTATCCGGTCAAGAAAGTCGATACCCGCTTGTATATCAAGGGGCTTTCCGGCTCCCTGGTCTTTCGGGCGCTCTATGGGATACTGGCAGCCTTTTTCGGCTTCTCTGGAATCTACATTCTTTGGGGAGTTTCTCCGGCCGTGCTGTTGGTTGTGCCGATGTTCTTTACTTACCTCTACCGGCTGCATAAGATTCATGCAAAATATGGACCGGAAGGCTGGGATAAAAAACGGACGGCCCGGAAGCTGCCTCAGTTTATCAGCTGTAAGCGAAGGATCAAGTGTGCGCATCAAACCCTACAGCCCCTGAAGCCATGAAAATCAACAAGCTTGAAAAAATGCTCCCCATACTGGGATTTAAGGAAGATATCCTGCTCAGTAACAACCTGGATCTGACCCTTGGCTTTCGGCTGGAGCTACCTGAAGTACTTTCCTGTAGCCGGGAAAAGCTGTACCGGCTGCACGATACCTTCCAGCGGATGATTAACCTGCTGCCCTCGGGAAGCCTGGTACACAAACAAGACCTGTTTTTGGTTCGATCGTTTAACCCACAGGAGAAGATCGCTTCCAGCCGGGGGCATGATACCGGCAGTTTGAATGCCAGTTACCTTCGCCACTTCAAGGGGCGCCAGTCTTTGAGCCACGAATGTTTCCTGTATATCAGCCTGCTGAACCGGGGCCTTTTGAAAAACTACCTGGAGTCGGCTTTGATCTTATCGCGCCGGGAGCATAAGCTGGAGAACCTGCGCTTTGACAGGATTTTGGAACTGAAAAGCAACCTGACGGCTGTTTTTACCCAAAACGGAATCGGTTGCCAGCCTCTTACCCTTACTGAAGCAAGCGGAGATGAAAACCGACTGGGCCTCATTGAGCGTTTTTTAAGCCTGAACTTTAGCGATGACCATCCGGTGCTGGGTGGAATTGACTTTCGTGACCGGCTGAAGGTGATGGATCAGTTTGTGGAGATCCTGAGTTTGAGCGATTATTCCCATATCCCGGGTGAGCTGCGCCCCTGGACCTCGCATCCGCAAACCGGCCTGCCAGTGTCGATGGTGTATCCGGTGAGCTTTCACCTGCCATTTTCACACATCACCAACCAGTTCATCTACCTGCCCGAACAACAGGAGATCAAAGCTTACCTGGAAAGCAGCTACAAAAAGATTTTCAGCCTGTCGAAGTTTTCCTCGGAGAATAAGGTCAATGCTGGCTTGATCGAATCTTTCCTGGATCAAACGCAAAGCTCGGGAGAAAAGATTGTGAAAACACATTTTAACCTAATGCTGTTTGATGCGTCACTAAAGCAGCTGAAACAGCATAAAAGTGAAGCGGCCTCAGCCTTTTCTCTGATGAACTGTTTTCCCTACCGGCACAGCCATGATTTACCACTGTTATTCTTTGCCTGTGTGCCATATTCCACCCAGCTTCCCGAAACGGAGCTGTTCATTACCCAGGTGCCCCAGGCCTGCTGTTTGACCAGCTTTGAAGGTGAAATCCAAAACAGCACTTCAGCTTTTACCATTTGCCTGTCTGACCGGCTGGAAGGCTGCCCGGTGGATATTGACATCTCGGATGAGCCCATGCAGCGCCACCTGATTCATAACCGTAACAAAATCATCATTGGAGGATCAGGCTCCGGGAAATCGTTTTTCACGAACCATTTGCTGCGTCAATATGCTGAAAGCGAAAACTGCCACATTGTTTTGCTGGATGTGGGACGAAGCTATGAGCTGCTGACCCGCTACCTGGATGAACGGCTCAAAGCCCGGGGAGGAGCTATGATGGTGGAGTTTACCGCAGAGAACCCCATTTCGTTTAATCCTTTTATGCTGGATGGACAACCTGATATTGAGCACAAACAGACCATCCTGTCGGTGATCTACACGATTTACAAAGAAAACCTGTCGGAAATGGAGAAAGATGTGATTTCCCATTCAGTCACAGCCTTTTTTGATTCCGATCGGGTAAGCGAACGTTCCTTTAACGGGTATTATGCGTTTTGTCGGGATTTTATCCCTCAGCTGGTGAAAGAACAAGCCCTTCGGTTCAATGTCAACGAATTCTTCTTTCTGCTTTCGAAATTTTACCGGGGAGGGGAGTACGACTATTTGTTGAACCGGCCCATGAATACCGATGAATTCTTCCGTTGTCCGTTTCTGGTATTCGAACTTGATGCGATCAAAGACCATGCGGTGATCTTTCCGGTAGCTACCCTGATTATCATCAATATCTTTCTGCAGAAGATGCGGCGGCTGAAAGGCGTACGCAAAGTTATCTGCATTGAAGAAGCCTGGAAGGCCATTGCCACCCCGCAAATGGCTTCGTACATCAAATATTTCTTTAAAACCATCCGGAAATTTTTTGGCGAGGCGATGGTGGTTACCCAGGAGGTGGACGATGTGATCTCTTCTCCGGTGATTCGTGATGCGGTGATCAACAATGCAGATACCCGCATTCTGCTTGACATGAGTAAGTTCCGCAATAAGTTCGACAGTATCAGTAAAACACTGGGACTGTCGGAGTTTCAGAAAGAACAAATCCTGTCGATTAACCGGAACCTGCCTGCAGGGCGCAAGCTGAAGGAAGTATTTATTGGTCTGGGCAGTTACTCGCAGGTCTATGCCCTGGAAGTCAGCCGACCGGAATACTATTGCTATACCTCTGAGCAAAGTGAAAAGGAGGAGGTGCTGAACAGCCTTTCCGGAGGGGCTGGTACTTGCTTTTTAGAAACCTTAAAATCCATTTGACATGAACTTTAACTACAATGCGAAATCCCTGTTTTTAGCCTTGGTTGTGCTGATGTTAACGCACTGCCTGACAGTTGACAATGCACAAGCGCAGGCCCCGGTAACCGATGTGGGAGCCGGGATTCAGCGTGAAGCCCTTTGGGATCAGGAAAAGGGAATTCTATCTGAAATCAACTGGTACAACATCCTGATCAAAGTCCTGAACGGAGATATCAAGGGCTTGACCGGTGAGCTGTTAGGCATTGACCAGCAGATGCTGGAAAGCCTGCAGAAAGTATCTTCCCTGATCAAAGACTACAAGCGGGTGAAGGAAACCAAGGACATGCTGGATAAAATCATCCAGGTGTATACCGAAAAGCTTCCCCTGCTGGTGGAGGATGAGAATTTTTCGCCGCGCCAGGCTGAAGCTATCGTGCAATCCTTTGACCTGATACTGGATGACAGCCGCCTGCTGATTACCACCGTTTTGAATGCCATCGTGAAGGACGATCTTTTTTTAATGGATGATAAACAGCGTTATGACACGATCAATGGCATTTATGAGGATGTCCGCAAACATTACGGAACGATCTGCTATTTGTACAACAAGCTGTTGTATGCTTCTTACCAGAAGAGCTTTGAGTCCGGTCAGCTGAAAAGCTTTGCCTTTTACTACTCCCTTTACAATTAATGACAATCCAAAAACAGAAAATGATGATTAAACCAACAGTCATAAAAATAACTTATTGGGTCCTGCTACTGCTTCTCATAGTGCTTCTTGGGGAGCGAAAGTCCCACGCCCAGCTATTGAATGTCAAGCCCTGGCACGGATACTATCCGGAAATGAACGGTACTTACCCACTGAGCTTTGTTGCTTTTAAAGGCTGGTTAATCCCTACACCTCATTTTTTTGTCCGGAGCTGGCCGACACACTACTATGTGGAGCTTGGAGCTTTGCCCGTTTCTGATGCCGGCGGCTATGCCGATATGCTTCGAATCAATTTTTTGAAGCTGGTTTCCCGCCTGATCGAAAAGGGGCAGATGAAAGGCCGGTATCAGGAAACTGCCCGGATTAAAGATTATACGCAGGAACAAAAGGAGATCGAAAAGCTTCTTTTTGATGCCCGCTCAGACCAGTTGCCGGATGTGTATGACCTTGCTGGTGCTTTTATCCGCCTGTATCAAAGTATTAACCGGCTGGACAAGCTGGAAGACTGCCATTGGATGAAACAACTACTGGAAAAGGATGCAGATGGCCTGCTGGTCCGCTTCATCACGGTCAATCTGCTGCAAACGGATCACGGTCAAAAACTGGAAGCCTTTTCTGAAATCCGCCGTGAACTTAGCCGCCAGACCGGCGATGCGGACTATGCTTACCGAAAGGTGCATTACTACCAGGCTTATGCACAGTCTGGTCAGAGATCCTTTGCCTTTATGATTCAATAGATAACCGCTAAAAATGAAGACAATGCTCTTACAGGTAATAACTACCAATGACTTCTTCTCTTTTACAGAGGTGCTGATCCGGGGAGGGCTGGACAATGCCCGGCTGCTGGTCAATATGGCCCGCGCTATTGGTGGTATTGCGGCCTTTTTTTACATCTCCAAACGGATCTATGAACAGCTGATTGCCGACAATCCCATTTCAATTCTGCCTTTGCTCAGGCCTTTTGCCCTGGTGCTGGTGATTAGCTTCTGGGGGCCGTTTGTTCAGCTGCTGATGGTACCTACCAATGGATTAACCAGATTGTCGGAGGCCATCTATGCCGATAAAAAACACCTGGTAGGCGAGCGGCTGGAGCAAAAGCAGGAGGCCATTCTGTATGCTGACCTGCCAGCCTTTCAGGAGAATGAAGAGAAGGAAGCGATGCTCTGGGACAAGGGCATCAACATGCTTCTGACCACTTATAACATCATTTCCGGGAGGGCACTGCGGCACCAGATTAACTTTTACCTGATGGACGGAATCCGTCAATTGCTGGAGGCCTTGTTTGAGGTGCTGATCTACCTGGTTGCTTTTCTTCGAACCATCTTCTGCGTGCTTTTGGTGGTCTTTGGTCCCCTGGTTTTTGCCATCTCCATCTTTGATGGATTCCAGGAAAACTACCTGAGCTGGATTGCCCGCTTTATCAATGTGAACCTTTACCTGCCCATTGCCTTGATCATCCTGTCGCTGGTGCAGGAGGTGCTGATCTTTGTGCTGGAAGCTGAAATTGCTCAGATCCAAAGCTCCCTGATCTATACGCCGTCCCTGTATTATGTCTCTAACCTGGTAGTGCCGGTCTGTGGCATTGTCGGGCTGATGATGGTTCCCAAGATTGCCTCCTGGATCATCAGCGCTTCCGGAACCAATACCGGTGGCGGCCGACTGATACGCACCGCAGCAGTGATGGCCATCACCAAAGGAGCCCTGAAATAGCAGGCAGTAACTTAAAAAGTCAATATCAAATACCCATTATCAATGAAAAAGATTTTTGATATCCAACGCAAGTTTCGGTTCACCGTCTATATCCTGCTGGCAGTCAGCCTGGTCTTAACGGGCTTTAGCTCCTTTGTTTTTGTCCGCTCACTCAAGCTGGTGGAACATTCCCGGGAGAAGATCTACGTGCTGGATAACGGGAAATCCCTGCTCCTGGCCCTTCGGGAAGATATCTCTGAGAATCGTCCGGCTGAGGCCCGCGATCATGTGAAGCGCTTCCATGAACTATTTTTCACCATGGAACCTGACAAACAGTACATCGAGAACAACACGCGGGAAGCTCTCCACCTGGCGGATGGTTCGGCCATGAAGCAACACCGTTCCTACAAGGAAAACAATGTCTATAACCAGGTTATTGCCTCAAACATCAGCATGACCCTGCAGACGGACTCGGTGCAGATCGACTTTTCGGCTTATCCCTATCGGTTTTGGTATTTCGGGAAACAGCGGATCGTCCGGAAGTCTACCATCACCCTGCGTAAGCTGCTAACTACCGGGCAGCTTCGTAACAGTTCCCGCACAGACCATAATCCACACGGTTTTCTAATTGAGGACTGGCTGATTACCGATAACCGGGATCTGGAAACCCACAAGCGCAAATCTTTTTAACCCTTAAAACCCGGAACAAGTGACTCGATCTTATTCATCAACTAAAAGGCAAAAGCCGGAAATGCCACGCTTCCAGGACGTGAGCCGATTTACGCGAATCATCAACCAGCTGGACAGCCGGGACCGGAAGCTCGATCCCCAAAAACGAAGAAGCAAATGGATGCTTGTTCTTTTTATCCTCTTCTTGCTTTTCCTGGCCTCTTTCCTGATTTCCTTCCCGGACTTTTCCCATGAGAAGATTGGAACTAAAGAGCAGTTCTTTCCCAGTGAACCAGAAAACTCCGGGCAAGCAGCCATCCCCGGTTTTGAGCTGCCGGTGGATTCCTTTGAAAACCTTTTAAAACAACATATCCATGAGAGCATACCTGAAACGAAATAAACCCTTATTGTTCCTGCCCCTGGTGATGGTTCCCTTTCTTGTGCTGATTTTTTACATTCTTGGCGGAGGGGAAAACCCCAAGGGGAAAGACCAGAGCCAGGCACGGCAAGACAGCCTTCAAGGGGCCAATTATGACCTTCCTGATGCCGACCACAGCCTGGAGATCCTGGATAAAACAGCGGTAAGCCAACAGGCTGATGAAATCATCCTAAGCCAGGATTACGGCTTGTTTGAAGATTCCTTTGAAAAAGAAAACGACTTGTCAGATCGCAGTACTACAGAGGAAGTGTCGGGAAAGGGGAGTGAGTCTGCAGTCGTGGCAGAGCAGGGAGCAAGTTCCACTGATCCTGATAACCTGTTAGGGCACATCCAGCGTCGGGAGCGAGAAATACGCCGTGAGCTGGAAGCCGGTCAACCCAAACAATCAAACCTAAAAGCCAAGGAGTCGGTGGCAAAACACCCGGTAAATCCGATTGAAAAGGAGAATGTTACTAGCGAGGCCAAACCAGCAGATCAAGCCTTTCCAGCAAGCGGAATCGAAGAGTTAGACCGTGTTTTTAGGCAGGCCCAGCAATTGGCCCGGCAAAATGACTCCCTGAAAAGCTCCCTGAAGGAAGCCAATGCTTTTCGGGAGAAGCTGGAAGCCGAACGCTTCCGCTCGTTTACCCTTGAAAAAGGGCAGCGTTCTGCATTTAAGCCTGCTGAGGTCCCGACCACCTTATTGAAAGCTGAGGTGTACGAAACAAGCACAGTACTGACTGGCAATCGCATTAAACTGCGACTGCTGGAAGAGGCTTCAGTCGGGGGAATCATGATCCCGGCAGGTACCTTTATCTACGGAGTTTGTGAAGTTGCCAATGAACGGCTTCGCATCACGGTCAGCCAGCTTCCGTATCAGGGAGCGTTTATCCCGGTTGACCTTAGTATTTATGATCTGGACGGACTGGTCGGGCTGTATGTGCCGGACAATGCTGCGCGGAAAGTAGCGAAAGAAGTAGGCAGCTCAACCAATACCTCTTCCATGTTTGGGATGACGGGAAACCCCTTAAGCTACGCCGGTGTTCAGGCAGCAGACCGGACCGCACGCTCCCTGCTGCGGATGGTCAGGCTCAGAAAGGTCACCATCAAGAAAAATACCCTGGTTTATTTAATCAATCAACCCAAATAGAAACCCTTATGAAAGCATTAGTTATTCTTATCCTTGGCATGTCGCTGTACTTGTCGGCGAGCGCTCAAACCACGACCAATTTTATTCAGCTATCCGATACCAAGACAAGCCACCTGGTTTTTCCTGAACAGGTGGACTATGTGCAGGCAGGCGATTATTCCCTGGTACAGGCGGAGGTCGTGCCGGAACTTTCTAACCTGGTGCGCATGAAAGCGACCCAAGCCTTTGAGAAGCCGGTGTCTTTAACGGTGGTTTGTGCCGGCCGGATTTATGCGTTCGAGCTTGGCTACGGCAATGAGGCACCCATTATCTACCAGGCAGCGTCTTTTCACGCTGAAGATGCCCAAACCTTTAGTGGCAAGCTGCTACCCGATGGTGTGCTGAGGGACTTGTGTGATCAGGTTTTGGATAAGCACCGGAAGAACTACCGAAACCGAAAGGTTCAAAGGGAGGGGATTCGTCTTCGACTAAACTCCATACACCTGCATGATGATGTTCTGTTTTTGGAGTTGGAAATCCGAAACCGGACTCCCATGGCCTACGATGTGGAGAGTGCTCATTTCTGGATTACTGATAAACGTCAGGTAAAAGCAACCAACGTGCAGGAATACCTGATTACGCCGGATTACACCCGAAATAAAATCCGCCGTATTCCGGGCTACACCACGGTTCGGGAAGTGTTTGTCTTTGAAAAGATGACCATCCCTAACCAGCGCATCCTTCTAGTTGAACTGAACGAGAACGCACTGGGCAATACCGGACGAAAACTCAGTCTTGAGCTTAAAAACAAGGATATTCTCCAGGCGCGTAAACTCTAATCTCTTGTCATCCGAATACTCTAATCTTCTCATTCTTCAACCTTCCAATCTTCCAACGATGAATCATGAGCCACATGACCTGGTAAAACTGCACGAGGGATTCCGCTTTTTCAGCTACCTGTTACTGATCTTGTCTTTGTACGTGGGGAGTATCGGTTACTTCACCCGGCAGGGACTGGTAATCCCGGAGTTTTCTCCTTTGCTGGAAAAGCTGCAAGGCCTGCAATTTCTGTCGGATGTGCAGCTGTCCAAACTGGTATGCCTGGTCTTTCTGGCCATCACCTGCATAGGAACCAAAGCACACAAGGACCGGGAACTGGCCGTACCTGTTGTTGTCCGTCAGGTGGTAGTCGGACTCCTTGTTTACTGGGGAAGTTTACTCTTTTGGGATTGGTACCCGTTGACTTATATGGGATTGAGCTTCGTCGGCTTTGTACTGCTGAATATAGGCTTTGACAACATCTCCAAGCTGATTAATGTGAACCTGATGAAAGATCGCTTTAACATCGAGAACGAGAGCTTTCCACAGGAAGAAACCTTGCGTGAGAACGAATATTCGGTGAACCTGCGCTCCACTTACCTGTATAAAGGCAAAGAACAGCCGGGATGGATTAACATTGTAAATCCCTTCCGGGCCACGATGGTGATTGGCACACCCGGCTCCGGCAAATCCTTCTCGGTTGTTTTGCCCTTTATTCGTCAGCATTTGGCGAAAGGCTTTGCGATGTGTGTGTACGACTTTAAATATGCTGATCTTTCAGAGGTCGCCTATAACCATTTTCTGAAAGCCCAAAAAAGCGGGAGTCTTCCAGGCTCAGCCCGCTTCTATGTCATCAACTTTGAGGATATCCGAAAATCCTTCCGGTGTAACCCCTTGGCTCCGGAGCTCATGGAAAGCCCTGTCGATGCCTTTGAATCCTCCCGCACGGTGCTGTATAACCTGAACCGGGAATGGATCCGTAAACAGGGGGAATTTTTCTCGGAAAGTGCCGTGTCCTTTTTTGCGGCCGTGATCTGGTTTTTGAAAAAATACCGACAAGGGGAGTTCTGCACCCTGCCGCATGCCATTGAGCTGTTGCAACTGGATTACGATGAGCTGTTTGCCGTCCTGGAACAGGAAAACGATGTTGCCAATATCATCAACCCTTTTATCAATGCTCACAAGCGTGGAGCTAATGAACAGCTGGAAGGGCAGCTGGGAAGTTTGAAAATTGCCATCTCCAAAATCATTAGTCCGGAGATTTACTGGATCTGCTCCGGGAATGATTTTTCGCTGGATATCAATCACCTGCAGTCTCCTAAAATCCTGTGCCTGGCCAATAATCCACTGCGCGTGGAAATGTACGGGGCCGTTCTTTCCCTGTTTATCACGAGGATGCTGAAAATCATAAACCGAAAAGGGCAGCACCCTTCATCCCTGATCTTTGATGAACTGCCAACCCTATACTTTCGGGGGCTGGACACGCTGGTTGCCACGGCCCGGGCCAACCGGATTGCGACCCTGTTGGGCGTTCAGACCATCGACCAGTTGATTCGGGATTACGGGAAAGAGCAGGCCAATGCGATTACCAGCAACATTGGCAACGTGTTTTCCGGACAGGCAGCCGGTGAAACGGCCCGGTTTATCCAAAACCGGATGGGCAAGATTTTGCAGGAACGCCAAGCCATCAACATTAACCGGAATACCCAGTCTTCGACCTTTTCAACCCAGCTGGACTACCTGATGCCGGAAGGCAAAATCGCCACCTTGCCCCAAGGCTGGATGGCCGGGCAAGTGGCCGATAATTTTGGAGAGACCGTGGCCCAACGAAATTTCAACGGACTGATTCGGGTAGATGTCAATGCCTGGCAGCGGGAAGCGGCCCGTTATGTGCCCATTCCTGATTTTTACAGCTTTGACAACATCCCGGAGGTACTGGAACGAAACCGGATTCGGATTCAGAACGATATCCGCTTGATGGTTAATCAGAAGCAGATGGGTCCTAAAAAGGCTCAAGTAGAAACACACTAGAAATGACTTTCTATGATTGAACATGCAAGCTACCTTACATGCCGGCCCTCCCAATTGCTTAACTTGGGGAACTTTTTACTGGTATTGATTCCGGTACCGGCGCTTTTATTGTTGAACGATCTTATTGATAGGCATCTGCTGGCAGGGGTTATCCCGGAGAACATGGAAGATCCGATACTTTGGATGCTGGTTTTTTGGGGAATCGTCACTGGTGCAAACTTAGTCTATCACATGCTCCGGATACAGAGTATCTGTTATGAAATTACAGCCGAAGAACTACAGTTTCACTCGGGTATTCTGAGCCGGAAACACGAATACATCGAACTTTACCGGGTAAAGGATTTTCAAGTTCAAAGGCCTTTGATCTACCGGATTTTTGGCCTGGGCAACCTGCTTATTTATACCTCGGATAAAACCACTCCGGTATTAAAAATGGCAGCAATCCGGAATCCGCAAACGATCTATAAAAACCTTCGCGATTTGGTAGAACAGAATCGCAGGGAGAAACATGTTTTCGAAGTTGATTAATAACCCTTTAAAAATTAGAGATTATGGAACAAAACACACGCATGAAGGTGGAAGATATCCCCTTCGACAAACTGGAAAAAGCCGGAATTGACCGCAGTTTTGTGGACCGGATGGAGAAACGCGAACTGAACGATTTTTTGAACGGTTTCCGTTCTGAAAAGCTTTACACCATCAACGCCCGGATCAATGACCAGGATTATAAGATTCCGGCTAAGATTCGCCTGAGACAAGATCAGGATGGGAACGTTGATGTGAGAGTTCATCCCATTCAACGGCTTCATATCCCTGATGAATACCTGGGGCACAAGTTCAGCAAAGACGAAAAGGGGGCACTGCTGAATGACAAGAACCTGGGAAAGACCGTTGAGCTAACCAGTAAAAATGGGCAAAAGGATACCTACTACCTCGGAATTGACAGCAAGACCAATGAGTTGATTGCCTTAAAGACCCGCTATATCCAGATCCCGGATAAAATCAAAGGGGTGAGCCTAACAGCGGATCAAAAGGAAAAGCTTGCCGCAGGGCAGAAGGTGACCATTGCCGGGATGACCGGTAAAAACGACAAAAAGTTTGGAGCAACACTTCAGGTGGATGCTGCCGGCCGGAATATCAGTTTTAAAGATTTTAAAAGTGAAAAGCAGGAGCAAAGTCCGGAGCAAAAGGCTGAGAAAAGCAAAGGAGCCCAACAAAAAGTGAGTTAATCGTTAGTCAGTCTCGTTTCCAACGAAGGGGAAATTCTGAAGTCAGGTTTCCCTTTCTTTTGCCCCGTTCAGCGATGAAACGAAGAAGAAATTCAGAAGGGAAATCTTGATAGAAAG